>BPHB01000013.1 GCA_026003335.1 Chitinophagales bacterium
TTATTCTGCTGCCAGCTCTTTTTATCCGTGTAGGTCACTCTCACGTTGCCGAGCCAGTCGGTGGTTTCGTAGTGTTTTTTGCCGAGGGGGTAGATGCTTGTTTTGGCGGGTGGTTTGCCTGCCGTAACAATCACCGGTGTGGCGATGCCGTTTTGTGTGGGTTTCTTCATCAAAAACTTGTTTTCTTTGATTACGCCCAATCGTTTCTCTCCATACATCGGAAGCTCTGTCAAAAATAAGGAATCTTTCCGAATTCTGTACACTGCCATGACATTTCCCTGCGGGTCTCTTAGGTAGATGTCTTTGTAATGGCCGGCATACTCCTTCTCCAATCGGTTGCCGGTAAAATTTTATTTGAATGCAAACATATTTACTGTATGACAAAAAATGAAAAAGTGAAAACCATGCAGAAGGAATTAGCAGAGATTATAAGAAATTGTTATTAACTTTTTTGGTTTGCAATATTTACAGTTCATTTGGCAGGCGCTATTTTGAAACACCTACAATGTAATTACTCATTTTAAAATTCTCTAATGAACGATTTTACCTTATATTAACAAAATACACCAAAGTATTTTAAACTCAAACACCAACCAGCTCTTTTTCAATCATATAACTTTCTTTAAATCCTAAAAGTGCTATTTTTGTTCATTATCAAAAAGAATGTAATTCTATCTTACTTACACTCGACCATTTTATAAAGGCTTCCAAGATTAATCTAATATGAAAAAGTCCCACATTCTTTGTGAGGATTTTAGATTTATTTGTTCTGTAACCAAACATACTTTTCAGAACTGACCAATGGAATATCTTTATTGTTTATCTTTAAATCTAAACTTCCCTTCTTTTTAAAAAGAGTGTCAGATATGGTAACACTATCATACAATTCTTTAGATACAACAATGTCTATTTCATTTTCTTTTATTGAATAATATGGATTAAACTGTACTTCTTTAACAAAAAACGTATCCATTTCAATCAATATCCTGCGTCCATATTTCCCCTTATCTTCAATCTTTTTTTTTAGTGTACCTGTAAATTCAATTGACCGAATAAATGATTTATGATACTCTATAAGGTTTTGATTATCCTCCAAAACGCCTTTAGCATATTTTGTGGTTTGACAAGAGTTATACAAAGACAAAGCTGCCAGAAAACAAAGCGTCTGAAAAAGAATATTAGATTTTAATTTACTCATCACTAACCTCCTTCTTTTTAGCGCGTTCCTCCTTTCTGGAATCTCTCTTTTCCTGCCTATCTATCTTTTTGTCAATTCTTTCTTGCCACTTATCTGCTTTATTTTGGAGTTTCTCAAAATACTTATTTGGTCTTGGGTCTGTATCGAGAGGAACAACTCCTGTTCCTGCTTTTACACATTGTTGAACAGCATCAACACAGTTTTGAGTAATAATATTGTATCTTAATAATCCCTTCTCATAACGCTTTTGTAGTTTTACTGCCTTCTTAAAGATTTCCTCGTCCATCTTAGAAGATGTTTTTATCCTCAAATGACTTGTTATTGGAGCGTTATAACTAACTGGGTTACTTGCATCAAACGTTTTACTGGCTTTATACACATTATCCAATGCCGCGCCGGCATCTTTTGTACCTAAAGAATAGATTACCATACCAGCTTTAAACGCTCCTGAAAACATACCTGCTATCGCTGAAACACCTCTTGCCTCTGTATTCGCTCCTTGACTTATATAATACCAAGTTCCATCCTTATCTTGGATTAAAGCAGCCATGTGACCATAACCTCCTGCTCCGTCTTTTGAAATCAAGAAAATAACGTCATCACCATCTTTATCTATTGCAAATATAGGAGAGTTTAAAACATAATTATAAGGACTTGCATAAGGATATTTCTCTTCAAGAGGGTCTGTAGAAAACCACCTTCCAATTCGAGGGTCTAACATACGGTAGTGCGAAGTGTAACTATTTCCGGATCCTTTTATTTCGTCATCACGTTCTAAACCTATAAACCCATAACGGTAATTAGTATTTTCAAGATTCCTCCCCTCCATCACCGCTCCAAACGGATAATAATCCTGCGAACTGCTCACGTTCAAAGCAAACTTATTCTGCTGCCAGACTCTTTTTATCTGTATAGGTCACTCTCACGTTGCCTAGCCAGTCGGTGCTTTCGTAGTGCTTCTTGCCCATCGTATAAACGCTTGCTTCGGGTGTGTTCTTGCTTTGGGCTATATTGACAGGGATTGGCAATGACATTACGCCGATGTTATTTTGCGCAGTTTTAACCTTTAAAAGTTTGTTTTCATTAGTATATCTCCCGCTCATCCCGCCATGGTACTACATCAATCCATTCTCTATTTTCTCCCCTCAACACATCCGATAAATACTTATCTAAAAATTCACTATACTTCACTAAACTTATACGTATCCGCTCTTTATTACTAATGGAATAATTCCCAATTAACTCGTTTATTTCCTTCAATTCAGGTATACTGTCATAGAAACTCGAAAGTTCTTCTTTAATTTTCTCAAATATTTCTTCTTCATTCTTTTCTAATCCAATCCTTTTGTAATATTTTTTATCTAATAAACAAAAGTATTCTTTCAATACTTTTGAATCAATAAATTTAGAAAATAAAATAAATGATAAATGCGTCAACTTCAACCCTTCCTCCTTCCACGGCGGTAGGTAGGCGTATACTTTTAAAAAACATTCATCTTCATGCTCCTGATATCCACCTTCTATGCTAAACCTTAGTCCCAAGAATTCATTATCATAATAAAAAAAATGTCTATAAAACCAATGGTTTTCATTAATGTATGGACCCTTAAATTTATATTTGTCAAATAATATCTTTGCATATTCCCTAATTTCTGACATAAATTCATCCCTGGTATAATCATCGTCTTTTCTCATGTTCTATCTTTTATTTTTTAAATTTACTCAAGTCGATCGTACCTTTCTTTGAATCTATCACATCCTCTATATTCTTTCCCAATTTGCTTTCTATCCAATTAATTTCTTTAGCAAATGTGCTTTCTCTGGCTTTCTGATCCACTTTCATCATTTGTTTAAACTTCACCGGATCCGTCACAAATCGCAGTATCTCTCCTTTATTCCACGCCTCTTCTAAAAAAACATTTGTATCCGCAATTAAATTTTTCACCATATCTCCCGCTCATCCCGCCATAGCACTACATCTTTCCATTCTCTATTTTCTCCCCTCAACACATCCGATAAATATTTGTCCAAAAACTCGCTATATTTCCTTAAACTCAACCTTATCCGATCTCTGTTTTTGAGATTATAATTCCAGTTTGCCGCCCTTATCTCTTGCAGTTCCTCTGTCGGATGTTCTAAATCTGATATTTTGCGAAGAATAGAAAGATATTCATTATATTCTTCACGAGACATAGACGAACTAATCATTTTTTTATGCAATTCTTTCTCTCGCCTGATTATCTCAGGATCAATTTGCCTCTTATATTTGGCATTGTATATCTCAATTATCTCTGTCAACTTCAACCCTTCCTCCTTCCACGGCGGTAGGTAGGCGTATATTCGCAAAAACATTTTATCTTCATGTTCTTGATATCCACTTAATGTATCAAATCTTAATCCTATATATTTATTCTCTATGTAAACAAAATGATGATAAATCACACATACAGGAACATCCTTAAATGCATATTTATCATACAAAATACTACACTCCATTCGTACATTTTCCCTCAAATATTCTGTTAGATCTCTAAAACCCATCAAATGAATTTCTTTTTCTACCATAATTTTACTTCCCTTGTAATTTGTTATATTTACTCAAATCAATTGTTCCCGACTTCGGATCTATCACTTCCTCTATCTTTTTCCCCAATTTACTTTCCAACCATTCTATCTCTTGTCCAAAGGTTTTGGCATATCCAAATTCTTTCTTATACTTCACCGGATCCGTCACAAATCGCAGTATCTCTCCTTTATTCCACGCCTCTTCTAAAAAAACATTTGTATCCGCAATTAAATTTTTCACCATATCTCCCGCTCATCCCGCCATGGTACTACATCAATCCATTCTCTATTTTCTCCCCTCAACACATCCGATAAATACTTATCTAAAAATTCACTATACTTCACTAAACTTATACGTATCCGCTCTTTATTACTAATGGAATAATTCCCAATTAACTCGTTTATTTCCTTCAATTCAGGTATACTGTCATAGAAACTCGAAAGTTCTTCTTTAATTTTCTCAAATATTTCTTCTTCATTCTTTTCTAATCCAATCCTTTTGTAATATTTTTTATCTAATAAACAAAAGTATTCTTTCAATACTTTTGAATCAATAAATTTAGAAAATAAAATAAATGATAAATGCGTCAACTTCAACCCTTCCTCCTTCCACGGCGGTAGGTAGGCGTATATTCGCAAAAACATTTTATCTTCATGTTCTTGATATCCACTTAATGTATCAAATCTTAATCCTATATATTTATTCTCTATGTAAACAAAATGATGATAAATCACACATACAGGAACATCCTTAAATGCATATTTATCATACAAAATACTACACTCCATTCGTACATTTTCCCTCAAATATTCTGTTAGATCTCTAAAACCCATCAAATGAATTTCTTTTTCTACCATAATTTTACTTCCCTTGTAATTTGTTATATTTACTCAAATCAATTGTTCCCGACTTCGGATCTATCACTTCCTCTATCTTTTTCCCCAATTTACTTTCCAACCATTCTATCTCTTGTCCAAAGGTTTTGGCATATCCAAATTCTTTCTTATACTTCACCGGATCCGTCACAAATCGCAGTATCTCTCCTTTATTCCACGCCTCTTCTAAAAACGGGACATTATACTTTTCAAATGCACCCTTGCCTGTCTTTACCGCTTCCATTTCTGCCTTATTCCACAAATGACTCGGCACATTCAACATCTCCACACCTTCCATCATTTGCGCCTTCATCTCATCTATCTGCTTCAACATACCCATCTTCTCCGCCTGTGCTTTCAATGCATCTATTCCGCCCTCAAATTTACCCAATACCTTTATCGTCCTGCCTGCTACCGCCTTTACATCACCCCCATATCCCGCATACTTCAATACCTGCTGTGCGCCCTTGCTTACCGTTTGTGTTACAGCTCCTGCAGTAATCCTCTTCAAATACGGCGATGCCGCTCGACCTGCCCAACTAAACATCGGACCCGTCACCGCACCCACAACTGCTGCCTCTCCCACCTGCTGCCAATTAAAATCCGACAACTTCTTGTCCGTTGTGGCTATATCGTATAACTGTATCCCCGCTTCTATGGCTCCACTTATAGCCGCCCCTGCTACCATCTCTCCTAAAATCGCCAAACACCAAGGGCAATCCCCATTTGGATCATTATACTGAATCGGATTATTTTTATTCACTGCGTACTCACTTTCTCCAACAGACGGCTTCGGATCTCTGTTCCACCTCCTTGCCAACCTGCCGTCATACTCCCAATACAAAGCCGTGTAGTGGCTTTCGTTTAATTCCGGTACTTTTTCTTGCGTGTTGAAGGCATAGCGGTATGCCGTGAGGTTGTATTTTCTGCCTTCCATCACCGCCCCAAACGGATAATAATCCTGCGAACTGCTCACGTTCAGGGCAAATTTATTCTGCTGCCAGGATTTTTTGTCGGTGTAAGTCACCCTCACGTTGCCTAACCAGTCGGTGGTTTCGTAGTGTTTCTTGCCGAGGGGGTAGATGCTTGTTTTGACGGGTGGTTTACTTGCCGTAACAATCACCGGTGTGGCGATGCCGTTTTTCGTGGGTTTCTTCATCAATAAGCGGTTTTCTTTCATAACGCCCAATCGCTTCTCTCCATACATCGGAAGCTCTGTCAAAAATAACGAATCTTTCCGAATTCTGTAAACTGCCATCACGTTTCCTTGCGGGTCTCTTAAGTAGATGTCTTTGTAATGCAGGACATACTCCTTCTCCAATCGGTTGCCGGTAGCGTCGTATTTAAATTTGAGCCTAGGGTAAATGACCGAGGGGGTGCTATTCTGTATATTGGGCGAGAGGTTGCCCTGATAGAGCGTGTCGATCTCTTTCACTTTGCCATAGTCGGTCCAGCGGATCAGCATCTTCGCCTGCTTGTCCTCTATCAGGTTGCCTACTTTGTCGTAGGCATAGTTGCCGGGCGCCTGGTCGTCAATGTCGTTGGAATACAGGCCGGCGGCTACGCCGTCATCCACATACTGCAGTTGGTCCTTGCCGGGTTGGTAGTGGTAGGTCAAACTGTCCATCAACCCGTTGGGTCCCATCCGCATCAATCGCAATATGTTGCCGTCTTTGTCGTAACGATACGAGGTGTTCCAATCGCTCTTGAGGTTGCCGCTGCCGTCCAGCCCTTCAAATGCCTGCAGGCGGTTCAACACATCGTAGCGGTAACGCCGTTGCAGGTGATCCTGTCCCCACTGGTCTATGCTGCTGCCGGCAATGTTGCCGTTGTACAATCCCGCCACCGTCAACGTGTCGCTCCGCTGAAAACCTCCCGGTCCCACGCCCTGATAATCGCCCTCAAAATACTTCACTTCATAGCCCAACACATCCACGCCGTACCACTCGTTCGGCCCGCCTGCCAGACCGTCCCTGCCCATGTCGAGCGTGCTGTCGCGCTTCCACGCATTCAAACCCTTCATCCAACCATTGATCGTATACGCATAGTCCTCGCCCTGCAAATGCCATTTGCCGGTCTCTTTGCGTTTCAACGGTCCGTGCAGGTAATACCGATACCGGGCGTCGTTCTCCCAATACTGCCCGTCTCGCGAGGTCCACACTTCCGTCAGCCGCAGGTCCTCGTCATACTTGTAGCGGTGATACATCGCATCGGCCCTGCCTCGCTGGTACACCACTTCGTTCACCTTGCCGCTCAACGGGTCGTAGGCATATTCCAACTGCTTGCGGTAGTGCATCCCATAGTCCTTCAAGGATGCCACTTCTTGCAGGTAGCGCTTCACGTTGCCCAAGGCATCGTAATCGTACCATGCCCGGTGTTCCGGTTCCCCATCGCCGTCATCATCACGCCAAACAGCCGCAATCCGTGCCCGCAACAGCCCCGGCTTCCAGCCCGGCGGCGCGTTTGGCGGCAAGGCGTCCCAATGCGTCCCCACCAATTCCCGATACGGGCCGTTGCCCCAATTGTAAGGCCAGGCCGTATCGTTCAGTTGCTGCGGGGTAGGTGCAGTACTCTGGTGTGTCACCCCTGCCATCACAGGGCGGTTCTGAAAATCGTAGCGGGTGAAACTCCAGCGGTTGTGCTGTGCCTGCTCTTCGTTTTGCGAGGCCACGAGACGCCTCCGGCCGTCATAGTAAAACCTCGACCGGCCTCCATCCGGCGTCCGCTGCCAGACCAATTCCGAAAAACTGTTGTAGCGGTACTGCCGACGTTTGCTATAGGCGGGATAGACCGCCATGCCGGTTGTCCCCTTGCGGTATGCTTTCGCCTGTTGCTGCTGCGCGGGGGTGAGCATGTCCATCCCCTCCGGAGAAATGGTTTCCAGCAATCGCCCGGCATTGTCGTACAGATACACCGTGTAATACTCCAAACTACGGCTGCTGTCTTTCACCACCAGCCAATCGTCGTATTGGCTGCATCCGTTGCGGTAATGGTCATAAAACACCCGGCGCAAACTGTCTACCCATGCCAGCGAGTCGGCCAACAACTGTTGGGCATACAGTGCCTGAAAGGCATTCTCGCATGGATCAATCCACTCGCCCAAACTGTCTATCTCCACCGGAGGATAGTCGATATAAGGCGGCAGGTTGCAGGGCTTCACGCCAAAACAGCCCTCTACCGTCAGCGTGTCGTAACACCACGGCATCGACACCTGCTGACCGGACAGATAACAGGGATATTTCACAAGCACCAAAAAACGATTCACGTTGCCCGATGCATCCGGAATACCGTCGGCCCACACGCTGTCTACCAACAGCGCAAACATCACATTCTGTGGCAGTGGCGGAGTGATGGTGACTATACATTCCGGATCCGTTCTCTTGGGCAGATACACCCGGTATGCTTGCCCGTCTATGGCTGTGTCCATCTGCACCGTACCGCTCAGGGTGCCTATGTGCAGCCCCTGTGGTATATCCACCGTGTTGCTTCCGTTCTTGACGGCATTCACCAGGTTGACCACCATCTCTTTTGCCCGCTCTTCGGCCAACAGATCGTTGCCGCAAGGACTCGCAGGATAGCAGCAATACAGGGGAACGGCTTTGTTCTGCTTCCACAGCGTCACTTTCACCGAGTCAAGCACTCCGTTCGGCTTGTGGTACAGCACCCACACCTCGTGAGTGCACCCGCCTATGCTGTCCTGCAAGGGTTTCATTCCGCTATAATACATCGTGTCCGGCACCACTCCAAAATTAAACATTATTTTATATGATCCAAATGTCGCCTGGTTGTTTTGATATACATAATTCATCTGCGACATGGGCATCTCCAATGTCCATGGCCATGGCACGTTCAGCACAGCCCCGCTTGTCCATTTTACATGCTGCCATAGCAACGATTCCAGTGCCTTTGCATCTTCCGTCAATCGACAATCGGGCTGCAGCACACATCCGGTCAGCTTCAATGCTATCTCTCCGTTCACTTTCACGGCTTTCAACTGCCCGCCGGCGTCTTTTATCCACAAATGCATCTTGAAATGGCTCTTGCCTGTGACGGTGTCGTATGTAACATCATGCATGTATTGCAATGACAGTACATTTGTCCCGTTAAAGGCAACCCCGGGGCTGTCTACCGTCAAACGCATAAAAGGATAGACCGTGCTGTTCACTTGAAACATCCAACAGTGTTGACCGGTATTGGTCCAGTACAAATTCGAGGCATACATGCTGTCGGTCTGGGGATAAGCAGATGTGAGCACTCCCAGAAAATGATACAACGGGTCGGTACACAAACTCCATTTGCGGCCCTGCTCCACCCATTGTCCCGCTTTATGCAGCTGTTGCAGCCACGCCCCAAGCTCATACGCCTCCGGACACAGTCCCGTCGACAGAATGATGCCATTGTAGGACGATGAATGTTTCGATTCCACCTGCATCAACACTTCTTCTTGCGACAGCATGTGCCACACTTTCTCCTTGCCGGCATAATCGCCCCTGCGTTTTTGCCCGGACAAATGATAGGGCTGTTGGAAATATGATAAATACGGATGTTGCCCCCACCACATGAAAGCATTATTCCAACCGTAGGACTGGCCGCACGGAAAAGGCCTCCATATCTTGAACGGATCCACATAGGGATCTCCGATGGCGGCGTTCATCTCTCTCTTTTCGTTGGCCTTGCCGTCAAGGTAAGATTTCAAGGCCGACTGTTTGGCTATTTTGTACAACATAAAGTAGGCTTCGCGAAAACCCGTGTCGGACCAATTGACCGGATTGCCCGGTGCGTCGCAATTGACTAAAGAATGAGCCACCTGTTTTATGCTCATGCCCGACCCGTAAAAATTGTTCAGCATCTGCATAAATATGGTTTTCAACGTATCCACAGAACAACTTGTATCATTGTCTGTGATCTGCCAATCATAAGGCCGCCAGAAATGAACTACCGGCACTCCCCCGGCAAACATCGGATCGTATTGATAAAGGTTATCAAGCACCGACGCGTTGATCGTATCGAGGCTCTCTTCTACTTTTCGGTCAAATGTTTCGCTGTTGAGCGTATCGTTGAAGGCCGTCACAAATATTTTCTTCAAATGCAATATTTCCATGCATTCCCGGTAATAGACATATTCGGGATGATACACCACCAAACTTTTGGCCCAGGACGGTTGAAACCGGTCTATCCAGGCATAGGGCCGGAGATTCTCGGCATAGGTGAAATATTTCCCGCCTGCCCAATACAACTGCGAAGTATCCATCACTTCCTGCACGGCTGCATTATAGTCGCCTCCCAACCACACCGTGTCGCGCCATCCGTTCTCGTTCACATACCATGGCTTCCACACTCCGCCTGTTTTGATCCATGGCTGATGAATGACCAATTTTGTGGGGGTGTAGGACAGCCCCGTTTCCCAGATCTTTAATTTGCTCTGCAAATAAAACACCGACAGCGGGTCGTCGGCACTCACCGTGTTGCCGTTCCGTTTGTATGAAGCATACGTGGCGCCGGGATGAAAATGCGACAACATCACTTCATAGTTCATCCGGCATATGCTTATTTCCCCTTCGCTTTCACACAACGTGTCCCCGGGATCGCACGGCAGATCGCACCCTCCCGTGGTGTCTATCACCGGCGGAACATAGCTGATACACGTCTGTTGCTTGAGCCAGTCCTGAAAATATGCTTCCATCACCATCGAGTCGGGTATCAATTCACGATACACCCCTATGTTCTCTTCCCCAAAACTCAACGTGCTCTGCCACCAAAACGCATTGTCGTCGCTCTGACATACGCCCGCAAGGGTGTCTTTGCCCGGCTCAAATTGCAAATCGGCCACCACTCCACTGCACGTGCCCGATACTTTCAACCGGGCTATATAACGACAATCATAGCAACCCGTGTTGCATGGACCACTCACATCGGGCGTCTCCAGCCGGTAGCCCATCTCTACGGTCTTGCCCGTACTCGAAAAGCTCCCCTCGGCATAATGATAGTACGGACCGGACCTCACCACCGTTCCCGTCACGCCCGCTCCTCCTACGGTCTTCCATATCGTGTCGCGCGTTACTACCCACTCGCTGTCCAATGGCAGCAGGTTCTCTCCCCCGCGCACCATCCCGCTCGCCACCACCTTGCCGTCACCAATCCGCTTGATCTGCATCATCCATCCACCGTTCTCATCCTTGATCATCTCTTTGCGGTAAAACGATGCTTCCCCGACATGATTGCCCAACAACCGGTCCAGCTCGCTCTGCAGCACTCCGCTCTCTATGGTCTTCTTGCCCCTCTCGCCCGGCTGAAACTCCTTGCCCGCCATCCCCACATACATCAACCCTCCCGAAGGATCGTCACGGTAGATGCTCAACACAAACGGATATCCCCCGGCATCGGCCACCCCGTCGCTCTCCATAAACGGGTTCTGCGACGAATAATACCGGGCCGCCCCATACTGTATGCTCATGCTATCCGGTACTATGCCCCCGGGACATCCATCCGTGGGCAAGCCCTGCAAAAAGTCACGCGCATCATATTCCTCCCCGTTCTTATCCCTCCAGTACAACAATCGGTAGTGCATCCCCTTGGCACTGTCAACCCCGGGCAACACCTGCACCGACGCACGTCCCAGATGATCATACAACGTGCCCGACACTCGCACTACCCCTTGCGATGGCACGGCCTCCAATACCTGTCGCTCCATCCCAAGTCCGTCATAATAGCGCATCACATACTTGTAATGACCTTCGTCGTCGGTCACCAACTCAAACAAACGGTTCTTCCCCGTCTCCAAACCTTCGCTCTTGCTTATCTTTACATACGGCTTGTTCCACGTTGCCGACGGCAACTGCGACACCGTTTTTATGCCCCGGCGGTACTCCCCGTCATAGTTGTCGTCCAACGACCACTCGCTGTATACATACTCCCCGGGTGTCTCCGGATCGTACCACACCCCACGGTATCGAAATATATAGTAGCCCCCGTAAAACACCGCAGGCATCTCAAAAATATGTCCCTTCACCTTGACCCGCATCGCACGGTGCGGAAAATAATAACGCAACGATTGCGCCGGTATCTCCTGTCCCTGGGGTCCGATGTTGCCCACTTCGATCCACTCCAGCTCGTAATACTCCGCACACGGCAGTGGTGTCCACTTTACCTTCAGCATGTGCGTCGATAGGTCGTGTTCTACCGTCAAGCCCCGCTTGATCGGCACATGCGCGCCCCCGGGACAGTCCCCATCCGACAACATCACTTCCACCAATATGTTTTCGGGAACGTCCGCCCACGGTACAATCGACGTGGTGTCCTGCAACGAATACAACACTGTGTCAAATGTCACTTCCAGACGCTTTACACCCCCAAAACGCACAAACGTCACCTCCGGCGATTCCCCCTTGTTGATATAGGTAAACGGTATGTATACCATCGTCAGCTGTGTGTCCCCTGTTGCATCGACCATCGTCAGATAGGCCTTCATCAGAAAAGAAAACGTGTCGGGCATGTTGAACGGCTTGGTATAATCCACCCAAACAGCTATGTGACCCGGTCCCGGCACCGTCACCTCCAGGGCAGGCGCAAAATTTGCCGTATCCAAATATCGCACATACTCCCGAGTATGATATACCGACTGGGCTTGGAGAGACAGACCCAATACAATACCAACCGCAAGAATACCTAAACGGTCAAACAATTTTTTAATGCTAAACCATGTAACCATATCATTGAGTTTGTATGGTTTTTAATCTATATTGCATAAAAACTTTGTTTTTGCCGGTTACCCGGACATTTTCCTGCAGCTCACCTTTTTCGTTGTATTGATACCACACCGGCAGATTGTTTTCGTCTGCCTGACCGGCCAACGACCCGGAAAACGGATAGAATACATTGGTTTTCATCAACGCACGATATGGATGGATTCGCAGATCATCGACATACGCCGTCATAAGACCATAATTGGCCAACCTCAGTTCCCACACATCGCAAACATTTGCATTCCATTCAAAATGATAGACATAAAGACGCCAATCGTCCATCAATTCACTGCGGTACTCCTGTTTCACATTGATTTTTTGTCCGTTGATATAAAATTCGGGTTGCACATTGTACATGTCAATCTTAGGATCTGCTTGTACTTCAATGGGGTTGCCCGGAAGAAGCTTACCGGATTTTTTGGCTCCGATGGCATTCGCATTCGAAACAACACCGGCGCCCATGGGTCCTTTTGCATAAGGCCCAAGTTTTGATTTATTTTTTGGTTCATACACCCAAAAGCTGATCAAATACTTCTGCTGTCCGGCAAAAGGTGCAAAAACATCGGAGCAATGATAAGGAGTGAGATAAAACGGAAAACCACTGTTGGCTGCAAAATTGCTGTCCGGCAGGGGTTCTTTGATACGTCCGCTGAGAGCAATATGCTGCATGGAAGGAATTTCCACCGAATGATTACCTGTGTGGGCAAATTTCCATGTGATGCGCAATGAGTCATTGACAAAACGGAAATGTGTATGTGCCTGTTGCTGCGATTTAAGACGGAAATTGCCCATAATTTCCGGATAGTAATCTTCGAAACTGTCAAAACCGGCTTCATTGCTACGGGCCATAAAAATCTGATAATCCATGTATTTGCCGGCAAACCCGTATGCCGATGAAGTGTAGTTAAACTGCACATCCCTCGACTCGATGGGCACACCCGAGGCAGCGTAGTGAGTGATGCGCTCTTTCAATACCCATTGGTTGTTGTTTTGCTTCCACCACCCGTTTTGATAAGTCCAGAAAGAATTGAAAGACGTGTAAACACCTCTTTCATGCGGTGGCACTGAGTCAATCGATTGATCCGGTGCAGGTTTTACCTGGCTTTCATATAAAAATTCTTCAAAAGGCCGCCAGCATCCGCTCAAGTTATGACGGAACGGATTCATCAACAATGCATTGAATTTGTTTTTTCCCAGCAATTCGATCAATGAAACTTCTGCAGAAGCCAGGGTATGACAACCCATTTTTATGTAGAGGTGGTAATTGCCCGGACACAGATGACCGATCGATGTTCCTTGCTCACCCGTACTCCATTCATAAATATAATCCGGATTGTAATTTTTGAGACGGATAAATCCTCCGCAGTCGCATGTGGCCAATACCTCTGCCTCGATCTCGTCGGGTTTGCATACGGTATCAAAAGCCCATTGCATAGTATTGACGGCATTTAGCAAAGAAGAAGTATCCGATATGAATTCATCAAATGACAAAGACCAACCAAACTGTTCGACCGATGTATTTTGATCTTTCACGATCAATGGGATGACACAATTGGTTGATTGGCGTGAATAAAGCAAAAATCTGGATTGATCGTTGGCAACAAATCCGTTTCCCTTTTGAAAACCAAAAACATATTCATACCCCGAATTTTGTTTATATAAATCTGCGGCATTGCCAACAGGTCCGGAAATATTTTTTTTCATGGCCTGATTGGCAGGATCATTGGAATTGTCCTTTACTTTGCTCAGAGATGTCATATCGATATTCAGCAAGGGGGCAACACGCTTAAAAAAACCATGCAAAGGAGTACCTTCGACCATCAGCAAATTCCCTTCATCAAATCCACTTATCGGATTTCCTTTCAAGAAATATGCGCTATTCTTCGATCTTTGGTGTATACCCATCAAGAGATGTTGATTGCCTCGATCTTGATAAATTGAAGTGATAAAGTAAGGCATGTTTTCTTCGTTACAACTCGATACATAATGTTTTTTCACCTCAAGCAATTGACCCGTATAAGGATCCATGAGGATCGACATAAAATCATAATCTGCAGCAGATTCGAAGTTTGAAACATACCAAACGGGCAACTTTTCACCTTCAAATTCAAACCATACCGGCTCCCTTCCGGTGTAAGTATGAATTTTGTCCTTGTAAACCACAGGATTGGTTCGGGGCGATGCCGGATTGCCGGTATTCAAGAGTTTAAGGAAAAAAGATTTAGCCCATTTGAGTTGTGCCTGATGATTCATCAAAATGTTGATCGCATAAAGAGAATCGTTGCTTATGGCCGTACCAAAGAAATATACTCCCAACCCATTGATCAACATACGTTCAAACCCTGCCTGCACAAAAGGGGCGTGTAATGGATAATAATAAGCTTGTCCATTGCTAAGTTTTGCATTGTCAAAATTGACAATCATCCACAGTGGTTTGACGGTATTCTCATAGACCATGTTGCCGCACAAATAAATCGAGTCCCCAACCAGCTTTATGTCGTATACTTCAAAATCAAACTTATTGTCATAAAAAATTTTGCTGTCGATCACCTGTCCATGTTGGTCAACAACCATTAAAAACAAATAGGAAACCTTATTAGTGGAGGAAAAATAAACCGATAGCTTTCCTGCAATAAACAGCCGATTGAGCGAGTCCAGATAAGAAGCCGTTATGTTGTCAAAATCGGATAAACCAATTTTTTTCTGCCATTTTGGCTGATGATTGGAGTCAAAACGGGTCAGTACAATGGTATCTGTATTATTCACATTGACAAGTGAAAGGGCAAGATAATCGTTTTGCCCGTGCAATGGGAAAAGCCGTGGACTGCCTTTAGTGGTTTGATTCTCTAATACATAATTCGAACCGATTTTTAATTTAAAGGTGGTTTGCACCGAAGT
>BPHB01000014.1 GCA_026003335.1 Chitinophagales bacterium
TAGAACAGGTGTGATACCTCATGCAGGGGGGTATCAGAGGTGATGTGAGCCATGTTAAGAACAATGACACCCCTTTCGCCAACCATACCGCTGAATTTCTCATCGGGGTCGTTTATTATCTCTACGGGGATGCCCAATCGTTTCGTGATAAACTCTATCACCTTATTCACCAGCTTGTTATCCACATCGACGGCGGCAAGGACTTCTTCATCCACCCGTTTGAATAAGGGTTTATTCTGATTGTCTATCGCCTTGTTGCTCAACATCACTGCGTCATAGATAACCGACTTCACCTTGGGATGGGTGAATGAAACATAGGCGTCGTTCTTATCGGGGTGGTAGTCTATGGCACCGCCGATGGCAGCCAATACATGGACCGCCATGTCACGGTCGGGCAGTAATAACTTACCGTTCGTGTCACGGCGCGAGATGAGTATTTGAAAGTTAGTAGCCAACTCTTCGTCTTGGTCTTGATTTAATCTCTTACCGATGCTGCTGTATAGCATCACCCGCGGACGTTCCGTGATTATGTCAAGCAGGGACTGACGCATATCATTCAGGTCCTCCATCTTGCTTATCAAGTCATCGAAGTTTCTGATGTCTTTATAACCGTCTTCATAAGAGACCTCATCGTTCCCATCCTCCTCTGCTTCGTTTATCATCTCTTTTAAGTAAAGTGCTTTCTCGTCATCGAAACGCTCTATTACGCTTCTAAGCGCCTCCAATGCATTCAGATAACCATCCCCCGGCTCTATGCCTTTGGAGTCTATTATCTTATCTATTTCATTGTACGCTTTTACCACCTTATCCTTCCCTGAGTTCAGCATCTCAATGAAGTCGCTCTGTTTTTTAAGGTATCTGTCCAATGCATCTTTGGAGGTGTCGTCGATTAGTTTCTTAGCTTCCGTCACGAATTTTTTAAAGGAAGCATGCATCTCTTTGGCTAAGGTTAGAGTTTCCTCATACGGGTCTTTGCCGGTCAACATCTCTTTGACTTTGTCGCGCAAGAACGTACGGTATGACTGCACCGGGTCTTCGCTCTCAGATGTGCGTAACGACTGCAGGTAAGACATGATCTCTTTGCGTATCTTACCTACGGGGATATCCACACCACCACGCCACTTCTTACCTTCATATTCTGAAAGTGCGACTTGGGGACCATCAACCGTCAAGGCAAAGGCAGGGTTGATTACCGACGAAGCCCTACGCTCCATTACCAACAAGGAGGTGTAACCACTGCGTCGGAATATAGGTCCTATATCCTTTATTCTCGTCCCCCAATCACCTTTGGCATTTTCACCCGCAGGGATACCCAGCTGAGATGCTATTACAAATGTTTTACTATGATAACCGGGACGGGCAAAGTCACTTATGAAGTGGGTTTTCCCTTCTACGAGGAAAGTCTTCGATACCATACGGTTCGAAGAATACATATCAACGCTCAGTTGGCTATCATACCCTATTCTAATCGTATTGCCCGCTACATAAGGACGTATTACCGCCGCGGGGACTAACCCTTCTACGGTATAACGCCCATCTGCCCCCTGCACTACATCCATGGATAGCATGTTTAGTACATTAAGGATGTCGTGCGCACTATGTAGTTTGTTATAATACTTCACCTGACCGTCCTTTGTAGTGAAGCGCAACGTATCAGGAGGCAGTAATGATATTTCTTGCAGGTGTTTATAAGTATCCAAGTTCGTAACCATGCGGCTAAACGAAAGATGACCCAAGCCGGGAGGCATGACGGACAGTACCTGTGGCATGAATGATATGATAGAGCGGCTACTCAGGTTGTCATCAAGTATAGCAGCATGGGCATGGGCAGCCAAGTGTAACAAGGGGTTGCCTACCACCATACGGGCGATGGCTTGATTACGAGCCATGATGGCACTTGCATCCATCTGGCTGTCCGACTTGCTTGTACGCAAGACAGGCATCTCCCCCCTATTGTCTATATATAAGCCCCAACCATCAAGACGTGGACCCGCAATCCGGGCAAGCAATGGGGTGAACTCACGTCCCAATGTGAAAACAAATGCCAATATCTTGTCTTCCGGGTTCCGCCCTCTATCATAGCTTCGGGATATTTCAGCATCAATCTTTTCCAAAGCGACGGCCAAATTACTCAATGCTACCTTATCCTCGGTATTTACCGCAGCGTCGGCTTGCGATTTGACATAGTCTATTATCGTCTCTCGATAGTTACCGTTGCCATATACGTTGATTGTGTATTCGTATTTAAGCAAGTTATTGATTGCTGAAGAAAGGCGCTTCGTCTTTGTTGTATTGCTCACGCCATATATGCTGAACAGACGCATCAGCATATGATGCAGCTCGCTGTTCATTGCAGGCGACAACATGGCGGTGACATAGTGTTCCATCAGCATGGCACGCAGCTCTGAACGCATCTGAGGGTTACCGAGTACCATCACCTTCGCCATATCCTTATCGTCGATACGTTCAAGAGCACCCACTATGTCGTCCTCAGACAGAAGGCGTAACAGATTAAGTTGGATAAAACGGCGCTCTTCATCGGTACGGAATATGTTGTTAAGTACCTTGGTCATCTGCAAGGAGAACTTATGATAGTTGGCGCTCTTTTCCTTGAATATCTCCAATACAGCCATTACCCCACTTACCTTCTGTTTCATGTCAACCACCAACCCCCAGAAGTCAAACACCTTACGGAAGTTGTCATTCAATTGGAAGGCAAGCACCCTCTCTATGTCTGCCAAAGTCAACTTGTCTCCTTTCTTAGACAGGGAACGGCTTATTTCTTTCACCAGCGTATCACGGGAAGGCACACTGCGGTCATATACATAAATAGTCTTCCCATCTTTCTCTTTCTCCTGACCATAAGCCAAGTCCCCCAAGGTGGCATAGAAGTCGATGATATAGTCGGCAAGCAGCTCTGCAATGCTCTTGTCACTCCCCTTCGTTTCGGTGGTTTCCTGCCCACGGGTAGCCAACGGCAAAGGAGCTATACCCTCTGCTTTTGCTGCCTCTATCTTCTTGCGTATCTCCTTCATTAAGGGGTGGTTGCTCGATGCCATCATAGATACGGCTGCCCGTTTGAGGTCCTCGTAGGTCGGGTTAAAGCCGCCACCCTCTTCTTCAGCCAGCAGCTCCGATTCCACGTTTCGGCTCTCCGAAGACTCAAGCACTTGGCGTATTACCATCATCATGGGGTGCAGGTTGAACCGTATGATATCATCCACGGCCACACCCATCATCAACAATGTATTGATGTATTGACCCGTGTGAGCACTCAGGTTGAGTTTGGACAAGTCGTACTTGTTAGCATCAAGGGCAATGTTAAGAAACACCTCTATAGCCTCGTTGATGGTGTCACCACCCTCGATAGAAGATCCATCTTTGGAATATACAAGATAAGAAGCAGACTCTTTGTACAGGTGTATGTATTCCGGGTTGAATGCACGCACATAAGTGCTATCCTCAGACAAGTTGCCATTCTCGTCACGCCCATAGTGCACGAAGCCAAAGCCGCTGTTAAATTTGCCATTATACCTGTCCGATAAACCTGTCAGACGACGTACCAGCTCGTCAAAGGTAGTGTCGTCTATATCGAACCGCTTCTTCAAGTTAAGTAAAGATGCTTTCAACAGGTTAATACCTTCATTCCCTTTTACAGTGAGGCCAATGAGCTTTTGAGCGATAGAGGCTGTCACTGCACGGGACGTCATCCCCGCCAACGACACACGGTCCGAAATATCCTGTTCTGCTTCCTCTGCCCCATATACTTTATCGTAAACTAAACTGAAACGTTTGATTGTACCGTCGATACTCAATTCACGATAAGTAGAAATGAGGTTGAGTGGCGAATAGAGTATCTCAGCCATCTCTTGCACCTTCTTATTCTGCATCGAAGGTTCCACTATGAGGTGCTTCGTCTCAAGCATCTCGGTAGTATAGGCGTCACCGTCAGAGTCTTCACCTGCAATAAACAGATACTCAGAGGGGACAAAAGCCACGTTACCTATATCTTCAAATGCCACGATACGCAACCCACGGATAGCATTGATGTTGGATACGGGAATACGGGTAGCGATAAGGGTGGACATGGCTTTGTCAAACGAACGGCGTGTCGCTGCCGACACCAGTGAAAAGTAGCTGTCAGCAGACATCAAATCAGGCATCTCAATAAACTTGGCACGTTCATCGCCACTCAATACCTTCTTGTCATTCTGCTTTGAATAAGCAAGCATTTCTTCTTCACTCATACCTTTGCCGTCGGTTCTAAGTAAGAAGCGAGCCGATGCCACCTTCTGTGAAGAAGAGGTCTCCCGCTTCTCTACTACCATGTTATCCCCTTTACCTGATGATACCTCTTTTTTAAGACGTACCATCAATTTTGCTTTTGACAAGTCAACAAGCTTAGGCAACAGGCGACCACTCCCGTCTTTCATGAACATGTCTTCTACCCGTACGGGCTCATCGCTGCCTTCACGCACCATATTTTTCAGTTTGGCAGCACGCACATCAGGCAGGTTGATGAACTCTTCAAGCGACATCTCCTTCATTAGCTTGTACTGCGAAAGGAGGTCTGCCTCTTCAAGCACATGAACAGCACGAGCGTAGCCGCTGTCGTAATCGCTGATAGACATGCCCGGGCGTAAGGCAAAGTTATCCATGAACACATTGCCTACTACCACCTCGCCATGTAATACCTTGATATTATTCTCCTTAAAGTATTGCTCCAACTCACGCAGCTTGCCTGAATAAGCACTGTATTCACCTCGCCTATAGTGAGCATTATACAGTTCGTTTATTTTGTTTATCTCCTCATCACTCAGGAATGAACGCTTACCCGTATCCGGGTCTTCCTTTACGAACATATGTGCCCGTATGGGACGTATCACCACACGCACCCCGTCTTCTTCTTTGGGTGTGTAGGTAACCTTAGGCAGTCCTTTGCCAAAAACCACGTTGGCGGACAGGAACCCTTGCTTGACGGCTTCCTGCTTGCTCATCAGACGGTACTCATAACGCACCTTATCCCCCTGCTTATGCTCTATCTCTACCTCTACCACTTCGGCTATATGTGATGCCCCTTGGATGATAAGACGGTTACCCCGTACCGAGCGGCTCTTGCTTGCAAACATACGGCTAAGCCCTTCGTGCACCGTCTCTATCAGAGAGGGGAATGCTATGTTGTCAGGTTTTTTCAGTATGTCAAGCAGAGCAGCAGAACCATCAAGCCCACGTACCGAATGACGTATAGTATAAGTAATGATGTCCTGAATGAACCGGCGCAGCGGCTTCTTGTATTCTTTACCCACAAACTCGTTCCTTATGGTAACCACGTCTTCGTCAGCAAGCGACATCGTCATGTAAAGCTTATTCAGCGTCTCCAATACCACATCGGCGCGATTGACCTCATCAGCCGACTTCAATGCTTCAACCATCGATTTCAGCTCACTGACAAGTTGTGTGTCGCTGCCATCCTTTAACGCCTCCATATTGCGGGCTATCTCAGAAGCAAGGACATCAGAGATAGCACTCAGGTTGTTTTCTATGATTAAAGAGAATACTTCTGAAATGCGGTCAAACAACTTAGCGTTCACCCCGCTGCCTTGGAACACGTTACGGTGCTGCGAGGGCGACTTGATACGTATGTTACCCAGCTTCTGGAACAAGTAGGTTACCATGCCGTAGCCCGTCACGTCTGCAGGCACACCCTTCGCATCCAGGTCCTTATCCTCCGCCAACTTATCTACATCTACCGCCACGTAGTCTTTACTGTTCTTTGAAGCCGACTCAGGCATGATGCCGAGGTACTTCAAGCGCGGCATGTGGCGACGTACTATTTCAGCCATCTCGTCTTGAGTGTCTTTGTCTCTCATACGGTCAAGCATGTGTACCGCCGCCAAGTTCTTGTTTTTATACCGCTCCATCCCTTCGTCGTATAGCGACTTCATCAGATCGCTTACCTCTTTTTTGAGAGCACCGTCGTCGGTTTCAAATAGGCGGTCAAAGATGGCAAACAGACGTTCGCTCCCATTATAGGCAAACCCGGGGGGTAATGGGAAGTGGGCGTGTTTCAGGAAGACGGTCTTACCACCAAGCCCGCTGTCGGTTTTAGAAAAGGCGTCCTTATAAGGACCGGGTTCGTAACGGTCATAACCGAGGATGGGTGACGCCACATAAGGCAACATGAAGCCGCCACCGTCATCAACGGGGGTCTCAGGGTCACCTACTACCCCAATCTCAGACAGGTGAAGCAGCTGGTTATAACCGTTCGCCAACGAGCTCATATAATCATTACCTTCGGCAAGGGCTTCCGCTCCTTTGAAGAAGTCTTTAATAGTTTTATCCTTAGTGATGATGAAACGCCACTTAGCGGGTGGTTGATAGTATTTGTTCATCACGGGGAGAGTGCGGCCCGTCTGCACCGCCACATAACGTTTTACCATCGTCTCCACGTTCTTATAGGCAAGTGGGTTACCCATGAATGCCACCGCCGTATGGAAGAAGTTGAGCTCGTTATGCAATGCTTGCAAAGTGCCTAAGTCAAGCTTGCCGGCATAACCCGTCTTGAAATATTTAACCTCTTGCTCACGACGCAGCGTCACTTCCTCTTCCCCGGTGATGGAATAGGGAGCCCCTTTGACTTCGAATTTTGCATTCGACGGGGCATTCCTCAGCATGAACAAGGTGAAGAAACGGGACTTGAGGTTCGGGAACTTGGTATAGAAGGTAGGTGTGAAAGAGAAAGGGCTTAGGTTATAATCACCGGCAGTAAGCAACAACAGTTCGAATAGATTAGACAGCATACCCATATTTATGTTGCCGTCCTTATCTATAAGCTTTGATATAGGATATGACTCCATTAAATCCTCTTTCATCCCTTTCTTTAAGGATATGCCGGTATCTTCGGTGTATAGTTTCCACAAATGACTTTCAGACTTGCCTTCATTTATGGCTTTCACTATACTTTCAATGCCTGCCTTGGAGGGGATGAACGCATAAAGGATAGTATCTATCTCCTCTTTGAACGGCATCTCACGCCAACGTCCATCCTTCTCGTTTTCGAGTATATCCATGAGCTCGCCACGAGGGACATAACCGGCATTGCCATATTTTGCCAAAGACACACCGCGTAAAAAGTCAGGGCGTTTGGATATGATATAGCGTTTTAATTCGGTAACGAACTTATTGGACAATCGCTCCGCTATATCTATTTTCTTTTCATAATCACGGGCACCTATGTGACGTATGTTAAAGTTAATGCTGGCAATATTGCTATTACCGAAGGGCTTATCAATAAGCGCACTTATATCCCGTGCCCTGCCTTCTTTCATTAACGGAGCAAAAGTAGCTATCACCTCTCTTGCAAACTCGACACGCTCAGAAAGTCTTTCCAATGAGTCAGGATATTTCAAAGATTTGGAGCCGAGTTCAGGATATGCTTTTTTGAGTAAATCATTAAAATGACCGCCTACAAATAAATATTCATCCAGATCAACTAATATGTCACCACCCTCTGCATGTTTAGATATCCTCTCCACTTGTTTGCTTATAAGCTCATACAAGGGTTTGGGGTCTATTCCCCCAAGGGAAAGCAAACCATCGATGATGGATATGGTTACCCCCAAACGCTCTATTGAAGTGTGTTTTCTATCACTTTCTTTATTTGTCAATCGTTCACTCCTGTATCTTTCTAATTCACTTTCTATGTTTACCCCCGTCATATCCTCCACGGGCTTGATTATACTTCTTGATACCCGATTCAAGAATACCGCCCCTCCTATGCCTTCCCATCTCCATATATCCAAATTTCTTTTGGGCAGTGACGGGGTATTCAGTACAGGCATCTCCCCTTCTTTTAGCCCCATGTCTTTTCGTTCCTCACGGGTGATGCCTGCCAACCGGCGTACGACAGCGGCACGCTCTTCCGGAGTGTTGGCTTTCACTTTGTTTACTTTACCAAAATACCATCCGAGGCGGGTCGTGTCCCCTGTCTCTATGTATTTTATCATCGACTCATAGATGTCCGCCTCTATGGTCATCATGGCATAATAATTATCCCCTTTCATCTTATACCCTTTACGGGCATAGATGTCGGATACCACGCCCGTACCTTCCGGCGATTCGGAACGCATCATGGTACGGTACATATCAAGGTCTTTTATTGCCGAACGCAACAAAGACAAAGTTATCTCTGTCTCTGTCTTAGTTGCTTCTGCAACCAACTGTGCCGGTAGACTTATCTTGCCATTCTTTACCTCATATGCCAACTTCTCTACAAGACCTGCCTTACGCAAAGCAACTACCCCCTCTTCCCCTTCCAAGGTGTCAAAGAAGCGATTAATCACCTCTATCTTAGCTGCCACATCCTCATAATAAGGGCCTGATGCAAGCCGTTCCAAATCGAAAGAGTTGCCAACAACCTTCTTTATCTTATCCCCCAATTCTTTGTTTACAAGGAGCATGTTTAGTATCTCATGCACCACTGCTTTAAAATAATCACGCCGCAGCTTGTAGTTCTCCGGCGCGTCATAACCGGTGGTGGAGTTCAGGTACAAGTAGGTATTACGCCCCACTGCGGGGAAAGTCATTACCCCCATATAAGAAAGCAGGGCGTAGTCGGCAGGGTAAAGGTCGGTTACGTCATGGTCTTTCCCGTCAACGATACTCTTTACTTTGGTGATAACGGCAGCATCGCCACGGAACCGGTTAGAGCCAATGACGGGATGAAGCATGCCGTCGGGTGTCTTTCGAGTAATCCCTTTCAACTCGGGGACGTATTTGAACAGGCGAGGACCTATACCGTAAGCATACAGCCGTGATATGTTATGAGCGATAGAGTGCTGTGAATAGAGGGCTTTACGTTTAACACCTGCTCCACGCTCGTTTATCTTTTGTATGCTGTTTGAAAGCAGCATATTGCGCGAGCGCAAAGATAACTCATTAAGCCCCACCGTCTTGATAACGTACTCCCGGAGGTCATCTACATCGGAAGCCCTATGCTCAAAGAACATATAAAGAGGAGATGATGTATTAGCTGCTACCGTCAGTGCCGTCTTGATAGTAAGAAGAACATCTCTTTCGGTATCCCCGGTTAATGTTATATAAGAGGAAACATTGTTGTATATGTCAGTTATAGCCTTATTATACTCTTCGTTGACGAGGTCTTTTAACTCATCTTTAAGGTATTTTTTTAATACTTCTATGTTGTTTTCTTCTGCGTATTTAGACAAAGACTCTATTACACTATCGCTAATTACACTATAACCGTTGTAATGTCCATTTAAGCTTAAAAAGAAAAATTCTTCCCCCGCTTTTATTACAGCATATGAATACCCGTGAACCGAAAAAAGAGTACCTATGATACCATCTTGAAACTCTTCGGTCTCATCGTCATACATGTCTTCATTAGCGTGGAACAAGTGTGAGTTAAGGACCTCCCCTACAAAAAGCCCATTATACACACCGACGTCACTTACAAAGTGATACCTCTTGTCTATATCTTTTATAGATACAACCTCCCCATCATCATTCTTAATGGCTACTTTCTTGTCAATCACATCCATCAATTCAAGCCCTTTTGTCTTGGCTAATGATAGATATTCCAACCCCGCCAAAATATCATTGATAAATGGGGAGGTATTTGCATACCCTGCATGCAGCTTTAATTCCCCATCTATATAATCCAGATATGACAGATAATGAGTCTCATTGTCGTCCCGGAACATAGAAGACAGGACCCCTTTGTTAGGGATGTAGTAATCCTTTACGTTCTTAACCTTTTCTAAATTACTAATGTACCCCTCGAACTCACCTTTCTTGATAAAGAAGAAATTAAATAAAGTATTTAATATATCTTCCGTAAATGAGGTAGATACATTTACTACCGTATCTATATCTTTGACAAGACGTTCAGTGTCAGTATCGGAACGTTTAGGCGTATTGCTAAGGGAGACGGATACGCTATCATATTTAACGTAATTAAATAATGTGGTGAGTATTTTTTGCAACACAAACACTCGCCTGTTAAATTCTTTTTCCGTCTTTTCTCGGTACTCATTAAATACTCGTTTCAGGCGTTCAACCTGTTCTTTTTTCTCTTTGTCATCATACATGTAATTAATATCGGCACTCAAATAATCAATTAGGACACCCAATACGGCTTCCGAAGGATCTTTGTCAAAAGCACCAAAGAATGGTGTATTTCGGTAAGCAGGCAAGATGTATTGGTTATAAAAAGCATATACCAAAGCATACAGATCAGGTCTTGTGGACCCGACGATTAAAGCTCCATACTGAAATGCTTTGTCATATATTTCAGGTGTAATCTCTTTGCCCGCAACGCGGCTCATCTCAATATAGTCATGAGCATAGTTTATTACATCCTGCAAAGCGCGAGCATAAAAATCTATATTTGAACCTGCATAATGTATTGCCCCTGCCGATACGCTATTGGTGTTTTCAAGGAATATCTTCCCCTTGCGTGAAAAATCGACATACGGGTTATTAACATAATCCAATGTGACCAATTGGTCTATAGACACATCGGTATTGGATACTCTCTTTACATAATTGACTCTATTCTTAGCCTTGAACAATACGTCATCTACAAATTTCAATACTTCGTTTAGGTCTGCTCCTTGTTCGACAAATGCCTGTATTGCTCTTATTAAACTTTCCCCTTTAACAAACCTATTACTGTATTGATTATCCCGTACCCAATTTATTGTTCTGCTAGTATCGGGTTCATATACCCCTTTGTCTTTGAAAAAGTCATCTAAATCCCCGGATTTAAGATCCGGCTTAATTAGCCCTTCAATAGCCATGCGTAGAGCTTCCGACAGGGAGAATGTTTTCTTTTCATCTATATCACGCCAAGAGGTAGCTTCCTCATCTTCCAGCTCCTCTAACAAAGTCTCAATAGAATCAAATACGTCACTTACATCATTATCAGAGAAAGTAACTGACCGGTTAGATTTGAGGACTAATTTGGTTACTTTGTTCCCTTTCTCATCTATTTCTTCGACTCTCTCATACAGTTCGCTGTCATCATTAGGCAAGAGAGTGCCTGCCTCTTTCAAGAATATCTTATAGACCTGAGTCATGCCGGGCATCTTCAGCATGTCCCTAAAGTACTCTTCATTGTCTATAGCCATGGCATTGAGGAACATGCCCGTAGCAAACACATTATAAGAGCGACCGCTGTTGGCATCATAATAGAACCAATTATCACCAAACAAAGAGCGAGAAATAAGATATGTGAAAAGCGCAAAATTATCGTATTGCTCCTCCATTTTAGATATCAGAGCGGCATCGTCTCCCTCTTTAACACCATAATATTTATATATATTATCTCCTTCAAAAGAAGAAAGATGTATCATCTTCGGGAGATAAGAGGGGCTCGCACCATTGATATTGTCATATATTTCGTTAAGTACCTTTTCAAGATGACGCTTTTTCTCAACAGAGTTTTCATGTTCTGCGGTCAAATACTCCAACCCCAAATTCCATGATTTATCAAGCCCCTTATCCCCTTTGTACCCGGGCTGCTTGCTTATTAAATAAGAAGACAAAATAACGCCACTTCCCGGTGTATAAACGGACAATAATGAATTTATTAAATCACGGGAATCGTCTATGTCTAAAACAGATACTATCTTCTCCCCTAAGGCAGCCAAGTCAATATTTCTAGCTAATGATAAAAGCACATTGTGTATATCCGATAGTTTAGAATACACAGCTTTTTCAGCCAATCTCGTATTTTCCTCAGGGACACTTGCTATATCATCAGCAGACGGGTCCATATTGGAAAACTCACCGGTATATAAACGATACACGGTATCCACAGCTACGTTGCGGTCTATGAGTCTAAACAAGCGTAAGAAACGATAATACGCAGCCACCATCACATCAAAGACAGGCCTCAATATTGAGGGGAGGCTGTCTCTTATTTCATAATACCGGCCAAATATTATATCATTCTCAAAGCGTTCAACATATTCCTCTGTCCATAAAGCTAACTGCTCTTCTATTTCCTCCAAAGGCAAGCTTCTATCAACCCGACCTGATTTAACTAAATCCCTGCGTGCTTTTTGAATAAATTGTTCGTATTCTTGGGTAGGCAGGAAGTACTTCAACTCATGGACCATCTCGTGTACGGCGACTTTAGTAGATGCCTGCCCCCCTTGGGTAGCCAAGCGTATCATCAATGGTTTAGCCAAACCATACGCCAACTTCATCTGCCCTTCAACCTCCGCTTCTATCAAATCCCCTTCAAATGCAACATCTACATTGCCACCAAATGCTTTTTTTACTAAGTAGGCAACCCGTGCTACGCTGTCTTTAAAAGAAACTTCACCGCTCGCAACCTCTCTGAAACGCTTACGTTTCTTTTCCTTACCTGCACCGACCCAACCCATTTTGGGACGCTCCTGTTTTACATTATCATCGCCAATGGATTCTTTGGCATCGTCTACATCCCCCCCTTCATCTTCAACCGTAGAGGGCTCTCCCCCCACAACGCCCGATTCAGCCTTATCCCCCAATTCTATCGATATAGCCGGGACGCCTATTGATGATTCACGAAGTACTGATACATCGTCCAAGAAAGATAAAGCAGGAGCGGCAATGGAGTTGGCAGCACGGCGTTTACCGCTTTCAGTGAACGGGTCAGGGCTGATATTGAGTCTGACGGTGGTCTCAAGGCTTAACTCTTCACGTAGCTTATCCCATTCAGCCAAAGCTTCTTCATCAGACTTTATGGCTTTATAGATGGTCTGAAACATATACATGAGCGGCCCGGTGTCAAAGGCAATACGCCCACGACCCAAAGCCTTCGACATCTCTATTTTTAAAGCTACATGGTCAAGATAGTCATTCGCTTCACTCGAATATATTGCATTATCAACCCCCGCCTCTTTTAGAGCATTGGCTACTTTACTATTCTTCTTCGCCGCATTTATCAACTCATATATCTTATATATGACAGTTGATTCTATGTTTTCAGCGTTGAATATCCTGTTGTACAAAAATATCTTATACAACCGTTCGCCCCGCTCACGTTTCAAAGAAAGCGTTTCTCTGGCAGATATATTTTTCGCAACAAAGTCAGCCAAATCATATAAATCTATTTCCGTAGTCAAAAGGCGGACGGTAATACGGTCAACGATGGAGTCAAATGAGTCTATATCAGCTCCATCCCAATATGGTTTTTCAAACAGCTTGTAAGCCGTAGTTAATATATCATCCGCACTGTTGTTTTTATCCCCCTTTGCCATGATGATAAAAGGCGTGCCGGGCTTCAAGAAAGGGTACAATACATTCAGTATTGACTTGCCGCCAACCAACTTATCCCCATAAAAGATAAGGGGGCGGCTCACCTTGATAGTCCCTTCACTGTCTTCAATACTACGACGCAAATCACTTAATTTCAAAGAGACACGTTTGCTTCCCCTTTCGTCAATATAGTATCTGCTGTTTGTGCCGGCATAAAGACTCTTGGTCGTCTTGAAATAGACCACCTTGTTATTGTCTATGCCCTTCAACACGGATTCCGGGGCAACCCCTAATGACATGACAGGGTCAAAGCCCCCATACCCGTCCTTTTTAAAAAGGACAAAAGCATACTTTTCGGAATCCCCTTCTATCGCTTTCTTTATCCATAAGGGGGCCATGTCAAGATAGTCCCCATATTCAGACAAGGGGACAAGTCTGATTGCATATTCGTCCCCCACCGAAGCTTCGTAAATCCCCTCTTCTGTCATGCGGAATACAGCCTGCAATGTCTTCCCCGGCTGCAATACCTCATACATGGACGAAGAGAGGGCGTCCATAGTTTTTAAAACCGACTCCTCATCACCGGAAGGTACCATCCAGAAGATCCCCCCCTTATCTACATTGATCCCACGTGCACCAACCAATGATGCAGATTCGGTCTTGTCAATCAATTGATTTATCTCTTTGGACAAATCAGATTTAGACTTTGATATTTGTGACTCTATATTAGCTACACTGCGAATGAATGTCTCTTGTAATTCTACTACGATAGAGAACAGGTTCTCAGGGTCAAAGCTTACTTTACATTTATCTGCCATAATATTATTA
>BPHB01000015.1 GCA_026003335.1 Chitinophagales bacterium
GTTTTTGCCAAAGCCGCTGGTGTTGTTCCAGTCCACCACCGCACTGCCGGAGAAGATGTAGCCCAGTGAATCGGGATACAGGGCGATGGGCAGGTGCTGCCAATGCACCAGATCGGTGCTGACGGCATGGCCCCAGTGCATGGGTCCCCAGACGGTGCTGTCGGGATAGTATTGGTAAAAAAGGTGGTATTCACCTTCGTAAAAAACCAGCCCGTTGGGGTCGTTCATCCACATTTTTTCCGGTGAGAAATGGAACTGTGGGCGGTGAGGTTCATTGTAATAGCCTGAATCGGCTGTTTCTTTTTCAGGGGCCTGTGTGCAGGCCGCCAAAAGGGCAGAGAGGGCCAGTGAGAGGAGGGGAAGTTTGTTCATCGTCTGTGGGTTGCGAGTTTGGGTCAAGTGGCTGTAAAGTTAGCTGGTTGAGCGGGGTTCCCCGAAATTATTCGGAACGGGAGGTTTGGAGAGCAGCCGATTGTCCACCATTTTTCCGTATCTGTTATTACGGTACTGCATTAGGTCAGCACAATACCAGGCGAAGCTTCAAGCTGCACCCGATATTGGGTGCCAGGTTCAGGCGCTGGCTTTCGGCCAGCTCCTGAATTATAGCGCCGGCGAATGAAGATGAATATCACGCAAGGAGGATTTGAGGATTTGAAGATTTGAGGAACCGACGAAACCGAAGAGAGTCTATTCGCCCTAAAATGTATTCAGCTTGAATCACCGGAGCTTTAATAGGCCAACGTTTTTCCGTTATCTGGTTTGGTTTTCTTTTTTTATTTCATTGGCGGTAACGTTTTGGCGCTTGGCGCAGTGGCGGATTTCGGAGCACAAAACTGTCAATACACCACAAGAGTTGGTGCGAGGTAGAATGTTCAATTAACCACGTCAGCCGCCATTGAGCCAAACGCCAGTTACCGACTGCCGTTCTTGTCATTCGTTATCATTCAGTTTAAGTTTCATCATTATGTCGGTTTGTTCGTCATTGCCTAACTTGAAAATGTGTTTGTCAAACTCTACAAAACCGTTTTTCTTGTAAAAGTTTATTGCTCTCGGATTTTTTTCCCATACACCAAGCCAAACATATTCTGTGTTTTTCTGTCTTGCGATTTTAATTGCTTTGTCGAGAAGTAGTTGTCCAACCCCTTTTCCGTGATATTCTTTCAGCACATAAATTCTTTCAATTTCAACGGCTTTGTTGTCTTGCAACTCTGTCTGTGATTGTCCGAAATTCAGTTTTAAATAACCGATTACTTTGTTGTCAAGTGTTGCGAAATAAAACTCAGCGTTATTGTCGCTAAGTTCTGTCGTCAGTTTAGTAAACGAAAAAGCTTCGTCAAGATATTTGTTCATATTTTCTTCGGTGTTGCCCGAAGCGAATGCTTCGAAAAAAGTCAGTCTGCCGATTTTTTGTAACTCTTCAAGGTCGTTAGTTGTTACTTTTCTTATCTCAATGTTGCTCATACTTGTCGCTAAATATTTTTGTCTGCCGAAACGTTACTGTCAGTCGTCCGAAATTGTCTGTTTAGTTGTTAACCAAGTCCTGTCAGACCTGAATTACAGTCCCCCGCTACTGAACTGAAATAAAAGAACAAAAGTTGAAAGTTAAACTGTCGCTTAGTAAAAAGTTGCGATGGGGGACAGTCATTCAGCATCTAATAAAACTCTCGTCAATGGTTGCACTGTCGGTTTCGCACGGTTGCCGGTAACGTCCCACGGCTTGGCGCAGTGGTGGCAGTCCGTGTTACTGTTGCTGAGCCAATATACAAAAGTTGAATAGAATTACTGTTGATCAGGACATATTCTGTAGCCACCATTGCGCCAAACCGCTGTTAGTGGCAGTTTTTCTCATTCAGGTCATCGATTTCCGATAGTAATTATCGTAGCTGTCATTTTTGCAATTAATTTTTCTCCTGTTTCATCATAAACATTTCCCTCGCATACGGTCAAAGTTTTTCCTGACTGAATAACTTTTCCAATGGCAATTAATTTTGTCGTTGCCGCGGGTTTTAAGAAGTTTACTTTGAATTCAACTGTTAGCACATCCTTGTTTTCAGCTGCAACGGTCAGCGCAGCATATCCACAAGCACTGTCAACTATACTTGTGATAACACCGGCGTGAAAAAAATTATGTTGTTGTGACAAGCCTTCATTATAGGCACTTGAAATTTGAACGAGGCCACTTTGCACTTTGTCTAAGGAGGCGTTGAGGGTCTTCATTAGACCCTGGCTATTAAAACTCGCAGCGATTCTTTGGTATAATTCGTCCACTTTGTTTTGAGGGTTCTAATATTGCCACTAACGTTTTTGCGCTTGGCGTTCGTGCGGGATTTCAGGGCACAAAACTGTCAACCCAGCACTAAAGTTTATTTGAAAAACTGCACTTGAATTTAAGCACTTCACCCCGCATGACGCCAAACGCATGTTACCGGTTCGTGCTTCTTTTCTGTCGTGTTGTTGTCTGACCATGTTGCAGTGTCTTTGTGCGTTGGTTTGGTGGCTCTTTTGCAAAACTTGGCTTTAGCGTTGGCTTGTGCGGTTTTGCAAATGTGCCACCAAATGCGTTGGTTAAAGGTTCTTTTGTTCCCACCAAGGTGGTTCATTTACATTGTTTATTTTCTTTGTTTCTGTTGGTTTATTAATGTTCCCTTTTGTCGGTGCTTTGTAATTATTACTCTTTGAATCAAGATATTTAATGAAATAAAGTCCAGTCCCTGGAATGCCAATACTAAAATATTTTCGACCTGATGGAGAAACTCCAAATCTAAAACCAGGAATACCCCAACTCATACCAACACCACCTTTTGAAAGTGTTGTCCTGAATGGTCCCGACCTAAATACTTTTCTAAATATCCAACTCATGATTTAAACCAACTTTGAACCCAACCACCTAAAATACCACCACCAATTGCTCCTAAAAACCACAATTTTCCATTAGATGCACTGCCAATAATAGCTGCACCAATAACTGCAAAAATTATCGGTACAATACAACCATTGTTGTCACTACTGCTAGTTGAAGAACTGGATGATTTTGTTGTCTGGCTTGTACTTGTATAAGATGGTGTTGGCGGTTTATACGATGTAGTCGGTGGTTTATATGTACTAGTTGTAGGTGGAGTCTTAATTGTTGCTTTTGGCGGTGGAGAAACAGGCTTGTCTTTGTATAAGTCATTGAAAACATCAACTTCTTTGTCAATTACTTTTTTGGGTGTTACGGGTACTTGAATTGGTTGTTTGGGAGTTGGTTTAAATTGAAGTCTTTGATTTGCTTCATTTTCGCTTGAAAGTATCTGTATTTGAGCAGCAAGTTCAACTACTGTCTGAGGCTTATTGCCGTAGCTTGCTATTACACCAGTGACACTTACCCATTTTCCAACTAAAGATGATGGACTAATGCCATTGGCTTTCAAAGCAGCTAAACCTTCTTGCCAAATGACAATTGTGAATGTATGATTAGGCCATGCTCCACCAAAATTTAAGAATGTATATGGGTCACCATATTTGGTTGTAGAAGATTTGATTGCTCCAATCTTGCCTACAACTTCTATTTTCTCGCCAAAATGCTCAAGAATGCTACCGACTTTGCTTGCGTCTAAAATTAGATATTGACTTCTGTTAATAGAGATAGTTCCAGCAGCAGATTTATTATAAGTAAAATTGCCACTTAAGAAGTCCTTTAAATTTGGAACCTTTTCAAAATCCAAATGGCAACAGCCAATAAATCTTTCAATTAGTGGCTTTATTTCGGAAATTGCAGAAAGGTCACTAATCAGGGATGAGTTCTGTAAATCAGCAAAGTCTTGTCTTTTAAAAAGTATGTTCTCGCTATTATCGTATTTTTTCCATAGCGATGGATTTATTGAAATCGCTTTTAAACCAATATAAATTACTAGTGATGAAAACCTATCAATGTGCTGATTATAATGCGATGCTGAACGCTTAGGGTGTTGGTAATTTATGTGACCAATTTCATTTGTTTTGAGAGTAGCTAATTCAGGAAAATACATTCCGTCATAGTCAATTAAATACAGACTGTCATTTTTTACAATTATGTTACCATGCTGTAAGTCACCATGAGCAATTCCAAATCTTTCTAGTTCATTGATTAGATTAACAAAATCGGAAAGGAGTTTTTCTACTTTCGCTTTTTGCGTATAATTTTTACTCAAGTAAACATTCAATGGCTCACCTTCTAGCCATTGCATTTTAATAATAGGATATGGCTTTCCGTTGACTTTTATTCCGTTCGAAAGATATTTTGCTTCGACAAAGTATTTTGAATTGTTTTTACTTAGAAAGGTTTCAATTGCTTGATATCTTCTTTGTAAATCGGAAATATCTTTGTGAAAACATCTTACTGCCCAACCTTTTTGACCATTGGATAGCTTATAAGTAATTGTAAATCCACCTGAGTATGGCTTTGGCAAACCCAATGGGGTAGTTTCTACAGAGCTCGATTTTAAGTCTGCATCATTGAAGGAAATTCTCGGGTTTTGTACCGCTACGTTATATTCGTCACCCCTTGGTAAAAGCATTAGTCAATATTTATTAGTACAACAGAAATGTCATCATTTTTCATTTCGTTCTCCGTTATTTTGTTGGATGTCCAATTGGAAAAATCTGTTTGATAGTCTTCATAGTTTAGTAAGGTTAGCAGACTTAGCCAAGGACTTTCACCTTGATTAAGGCGTTTGAAAATCCACATTGCTAAGGCATCTGATGCAAGTATTAATAAGTCTCCACTTTCAACCTGACCGTTCAAATATTTAACTGATTTTTCAAAATTTGTTTGAAACTTAGGATTCGTGGCAAACAATGATGGTGTATTGCCAAAGTCTTCAAAGCTAGTTATTGGGAAAGAATATATTAATTCATTATCCCGTACTTGAAATAAAGTGCAGTCGCCAATTGAAACTGCTTCAAAAGTTTTTTCTTCTAAATTTAAAGTGATACCTAAAAAAGTAGCAAAAGCACCATTTTCCAATTTTTGTTGGGCGTACCAAGGCAACTCAATAACAGATGTTATTGATTGCCATGCTTCAGAAATAGCATTTATTGTAGATGGTAAATTAGCTAAATCAAATGGTTTGTCTTTATAGCAACTCACTAAAAGGTCAGACCATTCTTTTGAAAATGATGATTCAGTTGCTCCGTCTGAAATAGCGAACTTTATTATTGGTTCACTTTCTAATTGTGAAATGGATGGAACTAAAACATTGTCTTCATTCTCATTTACCGAATTACCAACTTTTGGTATTGAAATGTAATTATATGAACACTTCAATATCATCTTAGTTGGAGACTTGGACGTGTTCCAATTTCAATTGCGGTAATAATTAAGTCAATATCACCATTGAGAACAAAGGCTTTTGCACCGTCTGATAGATTTAAACCAAATTCTTGAGCAGCTACGTTTCTCATAAAACTTGGGAGAAGAGATGCACCATTAAAGAGTTTTTCGGAATATTGGTCGGGTAACTGAACTTCAGGGCCAGGAAATGAAATTGGATTAACACTTCTTGCATTTGTATGCAGATTGAAAAGAATTACATTACCGTCATTTGAAGCTTGGCTTGTCAATTTATTCATTTCTTCTGTCGGGTCTCCATCTGTACTCTCTCCGTCTGTTATGTGAATCACAACAGGGGGAAAACAGTTTGGATTTGATGAAAGCCAATCAGCAATAATAGTGTTCGCTTTTCTAAATGCTTCTGTCATTGGTGTTCCACCATTTGCAGTTGGGTCAAACCATATTGGAAATTTCACTGAAGTATCAACCAAGCCACCAGCACCGTCTGAAACTCTTTTTGTTCTTTCTTCAATTCTTGCTGGATTATTTGCAATCTCCGATATAGGAACTAAGTTTTTTCCCGATAAACTACCGCCAAATGCTGGACCAACACCATTTGCTCCATATCCAATAACTCCAACATAATAGTAGTCTCTAACCCCTTCTGATTTTGCACACTTTATTACAAGTTGTTGTAACATTCGGTTAATAACGTCAGCTAATGCTTCTGATTTAGGTTTTCCAACACTTACGTAATTGTCGGACATGGAACCTGATTGGTCAATTACAAAAAGAAAACAACTTGGGTTGTTTCTACTGATTTCTGCTGAGTATGCCATATTATTTTGATTTTAATTGTTAGCAAATTTATTATTTAGGATGATTTTCCGTTGGGGCAAAAGCAAATGTGCTGCAACTGTGTCGGCTTGTGCTATGGGTTGCAGCTCTTTTGATTTTGCTGAAGCGTTGGCTTTTATGTTCATTTGTCTTTTCTTTTAATTGTTGCACTGTCGTATTTTAGCATGACCGGTAACGCCCAAATACACGCATTGCACATATTCACCAATACCCGCATTGCGTATATCAAAATTTAGAGCGTCTGAACAATCAGCCTAATAGCCTGACACTCAAAATCCCACAAGTCAATCCAGCACAACTGAAAGTTAATAATTCGCAACTCACTCGTAAGGGAGTGGAAATTAGCTGCCAGCAAATTTAAAACAACCCACCCCAAAAAACCAAGCCTAAACTCCCAAAAAAAACCACCCCTCCCCCTCTTCCCCCTTTTGTCAGCTCCTAGCCACCCAAACCGCCTCCATTCCACACCTTTAGCCTCCTAATCCAGAAGAAAACGATCCTGAAGAATGCCCAAGTCCTTTTACAGCTTTTTGTGTGCTTTTTTTATTGTCCTCTTTTCGGCTGCCGGTGGTCTGGCCCAGTGTCCCATCACCGTTGAAGCGGGGCCGGACAGGTTTGTGTGCAATGTTGGGGAGCAGACCACTTTGCTGGGTTCCGTTTCCGGCAATTTACCTGGGTGTGCTGTGGAGTCCTGCCACGGGCCTGAGCGATCCGACTTCGCTGACTCCGTCTGCAACGGTAACGGAGCCAATGACCTACACCCTTACCGCCTCTGCCTACGATTCCAATGCGCCCAACCTGGTAACCAATCCGGCTTTCCAGGCCGGTAACACGGGGTTTACGTCCACTTACACCTATACATCTACGCCCATCACGCCCGGCACTTATTACATCACCACCTCGCCTTCCGTCGTCATTTCCAATTTTCCGCCTTGCGACGACCACACCTTTGGCAACGGCACAGGCAACATGATGCTGATCAACGGCGCCGGTGTGCCTAATACGCCGGTGTGGTGCCAGCCATTGCGGTGATGCCCAACACCACTTATTTCATGAGTGCCTGGGTCACTTCCTCACCGATCGATCCGGCGGCCTTGCAGTTTTATGTGAACCAAAATCCGGTGGGCAACATCTTCAATTCTTCCGGCGGGGGCTGTTCCTGGGAACAGTTCTCGCCCAGCTGGAATTCCGGTGCTGCGGTGACTGCCGATTTGTGCATTGTGACGCAAAACAGCGGCAACGGCCTTTTCGGCGATGACTACGCCCTCGACGACATTTACTTCGGGGCTGCCTGCACCGAAACCGACATGGTTAATGTGGACGTGGTGAGCGTGGAGGCCCAGGCACCGGCCACGGCTTTTCTGCTCTGCAACTCCCTGCCCGGCGGCATCCAGTTGGACGGCAGCGGATCCACTTCCGGTCCCAACATCAGCTACCATTGGACCACCTCCGGTGGCAACATCGTCAGCGGTGCCAATACGGCCATTGCGACGGTAAACGCCGAAGGCACCTACACCCTGACGATGCCTTCCGATAGCAATGCGCCGCTCATCAGCCTGGACGGGGCTCCACTGAGCCGTGCCGACCAGGTGCAGCAAATCAGTGCCAGCATCACCGGTACGGGGCCTTTCGACCTCAACTGGAGCACCACCGACGGGCTTTCCTATGCTGATTGCCTGGAGCCCCTGGCCGGACCGGCGTATGACACGGAATACATTCTGACCATTACCATCAGCGGTGGCTGTGTGGCATTGGCCTATACCACTGTGCTGGTGGACCGCGGGCCGGCTTACTATGTGCCCAATGCCTTTTCACCCAATGACGACGGCTTCAACGACGAACTGCTCGTTTTCAGGTGGCCGGGGCTGGTGAAAGAGGTGGAAAGTTTCCGGGTCTTCGACCGATGGGGTGGGCTGGTTTTCGAAAATTACAACTTCCCGCCAGCCACAGCCGGCCACGGCTGGGACGGCCGGAAAGACGGCCGGCGCATGCATCCCGGCGTGTACGTTTGGATGGCCGAACTGCGGCTGGTTGATGATTCGACGGTGTTGTTGAAGAGGGAGGTTGTTTTGGTGAGGTGAGGGCGTTTCGAAGTCTTTTTGTGATTGTTTTTGAACATGCTTAACGCCGGCAGGCTTCCGAACCGCTGCCAGCGTCTGGCAATCGAGGCCGCAACCGAAAGTTGCAACCTCACCTCTCATCCCTCATCCCTCGTCCCTCATCCCTCATCCCTCATCCCTCATCCCTCATCCCTCATCCCTCATCCCTCATCCCTCGTCCCTCGCCTCTCATCCCTCATCCCTCACCCCTCATCCCTGACTTCCCTCACCTCCCCACCACGAACCTCTCCGTTCTTACCGGCAGGCCGTCGTGGAGCAGTTGGAGGAAGTACACCCCAGGGGACCAGTGCCACAGGGGCACGATGTAGGTGGCTTCGCCGGACTGCGCTTCGAAGCGCTGCAGCTCCCGGCCAGAGGCGTCGAAGATGCGGAAGCTGAGCTCCCGTGAGCTTTGCCCCGGTGCTTGGCGGTAGAAAAAGTTGAGGTAGTCACGGGCGGGATTGGGATAAAGCAGCAGGGTGCCTTGCGCCTCGGCCTCTTCGGTGGCATCTATGAGCTGGCAGCCGGGCACCAGGCAGCCGAAGGAGTCCAACTTCATCAGCCAGGCTTGTTGGGGGATGCTGTCACCATTTGCAACACTTCTCGACTCACCGCACAGAATAAATCCACCATCAGGACATTCTTTGAGATCGTAGAATTCATGGAAACTTGGAAAATTCGCTGAGTAAACGTAAGCGCGACTCCATAAACTGTCACCACTTGGTGAAATTTTGGCAATCCATCCTCTGTTTGAACCCCAAACACCAGGAGGTGTAGGTCTCTTTGCTACTCCTGCAACTACAAATCCGCTCTTGTTTTTTAATTGAATAATTCGTGAGGTGTATGAATTCATTGCCAATTCCGGGTCCGGGAACACCACCTCCCATTCGAGTTCACGTTGTGGGTTTAGTTTGAAGACGGCTTTGTCGAAATAGACGACATTGACGCTGGGGCGCTGCTGCTCGTGGCCGATGCCGGAGGCGATGACCAGGCTGCCGTCTTCCAACAGCACCATGTCCCGGGCCGCATCCCGCAAACCCCAACTCTCGGGGCTCAGCCAGGTCCATTCTACATTGCCTGAGCTGTCTATGCCCACCAACAAGGTGCGGTAGGTGTAGTCCTGGGTGGTGAGAGTTAAAGTGGTGCTGGCTCCACCAATAATCACTCCACCATTATCGTCACATATTATCACCTCGGGAATCTCATATTTCGAATTTCCAATTTCCTTTACCCACGATTCGTTTCCTGTACTGTCTATTTTCTGGATATACAGTTGAGCATTGAAATCTGGCCTTTGAATCCAGTTTAGAATATATGTCTCATTTTTCGACCTAACAGCAGAAGATACTGGATAAATGAAGTCGTTTTCGTCGTGATAAGGACTTAGGTATTCATAAGAATACATGAGATCGCCATTTGTATTGTATCTTCTTAAGGTGCTGCTTCTAATGGAGTCAATCAAAATTCCTGAAAGAATCAAAGTGCTGTCATCTAGAATCCTAAGCGTATTTGATTGAGTGTCAAACAGTCTGTTGGGAAAGGCAGTTTTTTTTATCCAAAGGATATTCCCAATGCTGTCAAATGAAACCAATATGCTTCCATTTTGATAGTAACTCACTGTATCTTCAAACAGGTGTATGTAAGACCCGGAAGCAAAGTAGATGTTGTCAATATTTTCTACACTTGTTAAAACAACAGCAGGGGCATCAAAATGCATTCTTTTGTTAAATGTATTTTGGGCATTAATTGTCAATTCAAACAAAAGAGTAAATAGCAAAATAACGTGCTTCATGATCAAAGGGAAAAAACGCAGCCGGACGCCAATGGCATCCGGCTGCGCAGGTTAAAGAATCATTTCACGATAACAACTCTGGTGGTCAACAAGCGCTGTCCATCAGCTTCGAGGCTGATCAAATATACACCTTGGGCCAGTCTGGAAATATCGAACCGTGTGGTACCGGTGTTTTCTTCCAGTAGGATGCTTTGAAGCACTTTTCCTGACAAGTCTGTCAAGGTAACATTGACTTGTGCATGTTCATTGTCAAGGCTATAGTGCACATCTACGAAATCCCTGGCCGGGTTTGGCACGGCTCTCAGCTGCAGCCCCTTTGCCTGCTGTATGGTCACCTCCTCCGGCAGTTTCAGCCCCTGCTGCCCATCCGAGGGCAGGATGATGGCCGGCTGATAGTTGTAACCTTTGTATTCGTTCAGCAGGTTTTGGGCCTGGGCGGAGGCGTAGTAATCGCCTGCATTGGCGATGCCGGCCAGGGTGGTTTCGTAGGTGTCGGCCATTTGCTGTTCGGTGAGAAGCGGTTGAGATCTTTTTTTCAAAATATCCATGCGCAGGGGAATTGGTGGAATATCATTTGGTCAAATTTACCTCATTCCCTTCGGTAAATGCCGCCCCGATGCGGGTCTTTGTCAGTTGGAAGGCTTTTGTGTGCAACGCCGGCAGGCTTCCGAACCGCTGCCTGCGTCTTGCAATCGAGGCCGCAACCGAAAGTTGCAACCTCGCCTCTCATCCCTCATCCCTCATCCCTCATCCCTCATCCCTCATCCCTCATCCCTCATCCCTCATCCCTCATCCCTCGTCCCTCGTCCCTCATTCCTCATCCCTCACCCCTCATCCCTGACTTCCCTCACCTCCCCACCACGAACCTCTCCGTCCTTACCGGCACACCGTCGTGGAGCAGTTGGAGGAAGTACACGCCCGGGGGCCAGTGCCAGACGGGCAGGGTGTAGGTGATCTCACCAGGTTGGGCCTCAAAGTGCTGTAGCTCCCGGCCCAATACGTCGAAGATGCGGAATGAAACATGCTCGTGTTGCTGCCCTGATGCAGGACTGTAGGAGAAATTAAGGTAGTCAGAGGCCGGATTGGGATACACCCTCACTCCTCCCTCCGGCCGGGCTACTTGCCCGGTGGGCACATAGACGATACTGCTGTCGCAGAGCGGATACGGCGTGTCCAGCCGGTAGTTGGGGAAGTTGGGCTGGGAACTTGGGCTATTGATGGCTACCAACTTTAGTTGATGCTGGACAAAGCCACATTCATTCCCAGGGCGATCAGGGAAATTGATGACATGCAGCACATCGGAACTGCTTACTGTCGTCCATGTATATTTTACAATCTGGGGCGATTTGCATGTGGCTGAAAAAAGCAGGTATGTTGTTGTATTGATAACCATCGAAGGTGTCAATGTGCACCTTGCTTGCTTCAATATCAGTCGCCCAGGTGTCGAACTGCCAAAGGTTGAAGGTAGTGCCAATATAGAGATAACGGCTGTTGGGTGAAAAACACAGGCTGCCCCAATGGTTGTTGCTGGTATCCACATGTATCTGCCGGTAATTGCTCAGTTGCCCTGTACTGCGGTCAAAATCGAACAGTGCACATTGGGTTTGGTAGGAATACCAGCCGTACATGCTCCCGTCGGGAGAAAATTGTGCTTGCCCTGCGGAGCTTGCTTGTTCTGAAGTGATGGGTCCAATGTGCTGGGTGTCCACCTGCACGATGCCGGCTTCGGTGAAGAGCACCTTGAAATAAACACTGTCCACGAAGGGCTCTTTGGCAATGATGATCCACCAGTCCTGCCCGTTGGCGTGTTTCACCGCAGACAATGTGCCGGCCGCCAGGGTATCCTTCAGGATGACCTGATTTTTTAGCGTCACCGCTCCCAGGCCGTTGTTTAGACTCATGTCCACTACGGTGTAGTACAACTTGTCAACATAAACCAGAAATGGACTTTCTCCATACCTAGCGGCATTGTGAAACAGCCAGTACTCGTGTGGATGGCCAGGCCGGGGTAGGGTGATCATTCCCTTAACGATCGGATAAAACCCATTCAATGTATCGTCGCATAATTGACCATACCATGCTTGCCCGGGATTGAGCATATCCCCGTTTTGCATCACTTGATGAGAGGCATCGTTGATGCGGCAGCCATTGGAGTAAAAGATCAGATTGCCATTGGTATCGCTCATGCTGGCATTACAGGCATTGAAAAATATCGGGAAATTTCGCTCATACATCTTCAAAGTATCGTCGTTGAAATCCAGCACATTGATTCCAAATGCATTAGGTCCATTTTGTTCTGCCTGCCCCAGCAACCAAATATAGTCGTGTTTCAATTGGGCTGAGACATTGAAACAAAACGTGAGTAAAAGTGATAGCGAGATTAAATATCTCATGGTGTATTCATTGAAACAACCCGGACAGGTAATGTCCGGGTTGTATGATTTAATGATCTTATTTTGATATCGAAATGGTGCGGGTAAGTTGACTCGATCCGCCTGAAACCCAAAGCAGGTAGATGCCAGATGGCAGGCGGGAAACATCCAATACCAGTTGCTGGCTTTCAACGGTAAAGGACTCCCGAAGCACCTGCCGGCCCATCAAATCGAATAGTACTATCAACCCTTCAGGCAGAGGTTTGCCAAAGGCTACAACAAGGAATTCCGAGGCCGGGTTGGGATACACCCTCACTCCTCCCACTGGCTGGGCTACTTGCCTG
>BPHB01000016.1 GCA_026003335.1 Chitinophagales bacterium
TAGGGCGCGTGGTGGCAAGGGGGCAGCCCGCTCCGGGTTTCTCTTCTCTTGTCATCCGCGCGCCTTCCCCCTGTCATTTCGAGCGTATGCGAGAAATCTTTTTTGCTTCTTGCGGCTTGGTTTGATGAGATTTCTCACCTCACTGCGCGAGGGTTCGAAATGACAAAATCCACTTCGTTCCGGAGAAAGGACAAAGCGAGCAAGCTCTGTTTAGGAGGGCGGGGTGTGTTTCGCCTTTGGGAATAGCACCCCGCCATGGCAGCAATGAACCCTACGGCAAAGGCGGCAAGCCCAGCTCGCTTAGATATTGATTGTGTTTGGCTTTGGCTGCGGCTATTTTTTTCTCCACTTCGGTGAGTTGCCGGTGCACCTGTTGCAGGTCTATTTCGGGTTCGGGCTCGGCGGTGCTCACATAACGTGTGATGTTGAGGTTGTAGTCGTTTTCTTCGATTTCTTCCATGGATACACGCCGCGAAAAGCGATCTTCTTCTTTGCGCTCCCGGTAGGTGTCCACTATCTTGCGTATGTGTTCGGGCAGCAGGGTGTTTTGCCGCTTGCCTTTTTCGTAGAGCTCCGAGGCGTTGATGAAGAGCACATCGTCGAATTTTTTGCATTTCTTCAAGACGATGATGCACACCGGAATGCCGGTCGAATAGAACAGGTTGGCAGGCAAGCCGATGATGGTGTCGATGTGACCGTCCTTAAGCAGCTTGGTGCGTATTTGTTTTTCGGCATTGCCGCGGAACAAAACGCCATGGGGCAGGATGATGGCCATGGTGCCTTCGTCGCTGAGGTAGTGGAAGCCGTGCAGCAGGAAAGCGAAATCGGCGGCCGACTTGGGGGCCAGGCCATAATTCTTGAAGCGGGGGTCTTCGCCCATGGCTTCGGTGGGGTCCCATTTTAAACTAAAAGGCGGATTGGCTACGATGGCGTCGAAGGTGATTTTGTTGCCGGGACCGGCATCGCGCAAGAGGGGCCAATCGTTGGTGAGAGTGTCGCCGTGGAATATTTCAAATTCGGTATCTTTCACGCCGTGCAGCAGCATATTCATACGGGCAAGGTTGTAGGTGGTGATGTTTTTTTCCTGCCCGTAGATTTTGCCGATGGTGCCGCCGGCTTCCCTCACCTTTTTGCGTACATTCAAGAGCAAAGAACCTGAGCCGCAGGCAAAGTCATAGACGCTTTCGAGTTTGTTTTTCTTGCCGCGGGCAGGGTCCTGGCTGTCGAGAATCACGATTTCCGACAGGATGTCGGACACGCGCTGTGGGGTGTAAAACTCGCCGGCTTTTTTGCCCGAACCGGCGGCAAACTGGCCTATGAGGTACTCGTAGGCATCGCCCAGCATGTCGGCATCGGTGGAAAATTGGCTGATGCCTTCATGAATTTTTTGGATGATGTTGCAAAGCTTTTTGTTGCGGGCGTCATAGGTTTTGCCCAGCTTTTCGCTGGACAGGTTGATTTCGGAAAACAGCCCGCGGAAGGTGCTTTCAAACGACTCTTCTTCGATGAATTTAAATCCTTTTTCGAGGGTTTGCAGCAGGTCGGGGTGTTGGGTGCGTGCCATCTCGGCAATGTTGCTCCACAGGTATTCGGGTTTGATGACATAGTGCACTTTGCGGCGCATGTGGGCTTCGAAGTCCTCAATGTCGCCGGGGTTTTGTTCGTACCACATGGCCAGGGGCGAACGGCGGTCGCCTTCGGGCAGCGTGGGGCAGTCGTTGCCCAGCTCCCGCAGGGCTGCCTGCTCGTAGTTGTCGCTGAGGTATCGCAAAAAGAGGAACGAAAGCATATAATCGCGGAAGTCGTCGGCGTTCATCGATCCGCGCAGCTCATCGGCTATCTTCCACAGAGTTTTGCCCAGTAGCTGTTGTTGTTCGACGGTCATAGGTAAAATAATGATTTAAGTTATCTAAAGCAATTTTGATAAAAGTACGATTGGCAAACTTTGTTCTTTTTCGTTCACTCCACTTTTCAAGTTCCTTCGAAATTTCTTCTTCTTTTGTTATGCCCTTTTGTGAAGCGATATAATCGACAGTTGAAAGTAACTCTAAGCCAAAAGGGGAATAAAATCCTGACAAAAATTTTTTTGTTTTTAAAACAATTTCTTTGTAACGGGTATTTTCAGGCAACCGTAAAAAGTCCTCTACTTCTTTTTCTGCTTCCATAATCAAGTTTAACTCCTCAAAAGGTTTTTTGTCCTTGGAGCTATATCCCATCAGGTAGCTGCCATTGAGGTAGTAAAGCACATGCCTTACCTTGCCTGAATAAGGACCGTAAAAATTGGGCTTAAACTCCAGTTTGAAAACATCTTTTGCGCCAAAACGTTGAAGGAAATACACCACTTTTTCTGCGGCGAACTCAGAAACAAACTCTCCATTACGTACCAGCTCATAAAGTACGGAGAGCATCATGGCACGTGCGGGAGTAAGTTTAACACGTTCCTTTTTTAAGGATTCTTTGATGGCAGAAGTGGGTTCATAAATATAAATATCACAATCCAAATCTTTTAGTTTATTCTCGATAATGATTTTTACTTTTGACCAGTCCAAACCACCGTTGCCCGCCCCTAACGGAGGTAAGGCAATGGACCGGATATTTTTCTCCTTTATGACCTTGATAAGCGCGTCTAATCCTTTTTCAATGTAGTCATATTCTGAAGGGTAACGCCAATGAGTTTTAGTGGGAAAGTTGATAATAATTTTTTTATCTGATAGAAGGGATTCTTCTTCGGTTACCAGCAATTGACCAATTTTAAGTTCCTTATTTCGACAAGCATTTACATAAATTTTGTAATTGTTGGGGAACTGCTTTTTAAATTGCAGGGCAATGCCTTTGCCCATTACACCAACGGTGTTGACGGTGTTTACCAGGGCTTGAGCCGGACTGTCCAATATGTTTCCGGTCAAATACTTTATCATGGTTCAAAAATAAGAGTTTTTTGAAATATGTATTTGTTTTGCCATAACGCCAAATTTTAAGAGAGCATTTTGGGCGTTTTGATTATAAACGATAAATCCTAAGATTGCCTCGAAAGGCAAATCGCCCTGAATTAAGAACTCTGCCTGCTTGCGTCTTTTTAAGTCAAGATCTTCGGTGTTGTGCCAATCTTTTTCTTTTACTGCTTTGAAATCTACTTGATTTTCAATTTTATTGATGTCTTCAGGTCCAAACCGGGATGAAAATTTATCAACCGCATGCCCATCAGTATAGATGAAGTCCAAACGGCTTTCTATCACTTTTTGAACGGAGGTGACACAATAAACAATTTCTTCGGCAGGTGTGGGAGTTAAGCCGTTAAAACCTTTCTGAATAACGTAGAGCATAGGCATTCTCACGCCAAAATAAAAAGGAATGTAATCGCCAAGCGATCTGCCGTTCTGTAGCAAGAAATTGTCGCGTGTGGAGATAAGCGAAGGGTCGCCTATGGTTTTGTAGTGTGGGTTGGCATTGGGCGATGCTTTATGGGTTATACCGTATCGTAAAATATGCGGCACATTGTCGATATGTGTCATGCGGTATAAATATATTTTGTTTAAGTCCGGCATTTTTTAAAACTCAAACTTTGGGAACAAATTTTGCAGCAGCCCCTTTTTATGCTCCCGCAGCTGTTCTACCTTTTGCCTTTGGGCTTCTATTTGTTCATCCAATGCCGACAGGCAACCGGCGATTTTTTGTTGCTCGGGGAGGGTGGGGGCAATTATTTTTATTGATTTCATTGCGCTTTTATTTATTTCTGAAAAAGTAGAGCCAGAGGATTTTTTTATGAAAATATTTTTATTTGAATAAATCCAATAGTAAATAAAAATATTATTATATTTTTTGTTAACAACTAAAGATTGAATTCCTTGATTTGTTGAGCATTCCGCTAATGCTATAGCACAATCTCCGATTGTAGCTCGTGAGGTTATGAGTATTGAACCAACAGGTAGCAATTTTGCAGAAGAATTATCTAAACCAAGTTTTGTAATTTTCCTAATACTTTCAGTTACATACCGATTTTTAATTTCGGTGGGTGTGAACCAGTTTATATTCCCATCCCAATATTCTGATTTTCTTGTACTTGGTGTTCCCCCACCAAAAAACTCACCAACCTCCCCCAACCTTTTCACTTCCCACTCCCCGGAGTTTTGGAACTCGGGGAAGCGCAGTTTGGGTAGGGTTTCACCTTCCCGGGGAAAAAGGTTTTGCAGCAGGCCTTTTTTGTAGGTCTCCAGCAAGGTGAGTTTTTCTTCTTCGGCGGCGAGCCATTCATCCAAATTACTCAAAAAACCGGCAATTTTTTGTTGCTCGGGAAGGGGGGGAAGGGGAATGGAAAACTTTAAGAAGGTCTTTTCATTTAAACGCTTTGAGCCCGTACCTTTGGTGTATGCCTCAGCTGAAGTATATACACTTTCTTGAGACAAAAAGTAAAAAATATATTTCGGTTCGTTTTTCTCCCTAAAGTCAAATGCAGGTAAGTCAGAACTACTTTCGTATCCATCAAGCTCCTTAGGAATAATACCAAAGGCGCCTTTATGAAAATTTTGTTTTCCATAAATAAATTGTCCTGCTTTTCTTTTATAAAAATGAGTTGCACTTTTTGCCTCTGTCCCTTTATATTCTCTTTTTTCAACGCCATTTAGATTTAATCTAACAGTAATTCTTTTAGTAGGGTCGTTCTCTTCTGAAGGAATTTTGCTTTCACTCAACACCTCTCCCAACCATTTCACTTCCCACTCGCCGGTGTTTTTAAACTCAGGGAAGCGGAGGCGGGGGATAAGTGGTTTTTTAGTTTTCATGGTTTTTCTGTTTGTTGTTATTATCATGTTGTGCTTGATGTGCTTCTAATAAAAAAAATACTACAGTGGAAGCCGCTCCGGTCGCAAGTTTTGCATGACGGGATTGAAGTCCTTTAAAATCGGGGCTTTTCCCATGTCCGGAACCATAGTGGTTGCGAAGTTCAGCGAGCCCGTGTACGATAGATTGTAGCCCTCCAATAATTTTCTTTATACTTTCTGCACCTTTTTTATCCTCGGGGATTTGCTCAGGCATTAAATTTAATGTACTGAGTGTTTCTTTCACAAGTTTAGACAGGTTATCTTTATCGTTTTGTTGCACTTTATTTTTATCAAGTATTGCTTTACAGATGGTTTCAACAAGTTCTTTTGCAGTTCCTATAGCATCGGCAGGGTTTTTATCGATTGAATCTTCAATTTTTTTAATTTGGCTTTCAATATATTCTGTGGTTAGGTAATTGGTTATAGTTTTTACGGATTCAACAACTTTTTCTTTTGCTATATCTATTTTTCTGTATCCAAAGACAGGTCTGCCTGAAATGTAACTTTCAGGATAAAGCTCAAAATTATCCCTGCGAAGATATTTATTCATAATGGGCAAAATCTCATTCACCTCTTTTTCATTTCTCACATACGGGTGTATCATTTCACAAATAAATTTAAAGAAATCTTCATCCGGGCAATGTAAAAGGTCAAAACGAGAATCCGAAAGAATCCACCAGTCCTCCCAATCGAAGTTGTTCACTCTGTGTTGCCAAATATCATCTTCTGCATTTTTAAATCTACTGTCTGTGGATTTCATTTCTTTTAAATTACATATCCTTTTTAAAAAGTCTATTTCATCTAGCCGTCCATGCCACCAATATCCCTTTTCTTTTATCTCATCAAAAAGGTCTTTTCTTGTTACAGAACTTATTTGATTATCCATAATTCTTTCAGTTTCTTTCCCAACGGTGTCATGCGGTATTTTTGTTTGTTTTGTTTTACTATATTTATTCATTTCACCCTGCTTCTTATTGACGAAACTACAAATATTTTTTTGCTTTTATATCGATTAAAACATTGATAATCAGACTACAATTATACTTATTGACAATATTGTCAATATAGACAGGTCTTATTTCGCTATATTCTTGTCAATAAAATATTTTCTACCCTTTTTTTCGCCAATTGCAACTATTTTATGGTCTTTTGTCATTTGATATAATAAACTTCTAAGCTTTCTTAGTGGGATATCTTTTCCAATCCGTTTATGAATTTCACTGATTGAACTTTTGCCAAATCGTTCTAAATCTGTCATAACGAGTGCTTCCAAACGATGTTCTTGTATGTGTTTAAGTGAGGTATTAGTCATTTCTCCCGTATTTTTCAATATCTTAGGATTTACAAAGTATTCCGTCCCTTTTGTTCTGCCTTTGGTTTTGATGATTTCATAATCCAACAATTTGCCTAACCAGTTTTTAATTTGCTTATCATTTTTCGATTGAAGCAAGCGCGAAAATTCAGTAGCCAATATGGATTGCTGTTGAGCTATAATACCCAAACAAATAATTTCTTTTTGAGTAAGATGATATCGTTTTTTCACTTCTTCTATAAAACGTATCACATCGGGGTTCTTAATTTGATTATATATGGTTACGGAAACCCGGTCATTACCCTCTTGCACTTCGGGTAATGGTTTTGCCTCCGAAACCTGCATTTCGTAAATTTTATCATAACCACTGCCTTCGCGTTCCATCAATCCCAAATCATAAAACACTTTGGAAAGATGTTCGTTTCGCTTCACGGATTGGTGTAATATATTTTGTGGCGTTACGCCTAAAGGCAACAGTCCCGGATTGTGAATTTCAAGTTTGTCAGGATAAAGATTGATGAATATATCGCCACGGGTGGTATAAGGACGGTGCACCAATGCATTGGCAAGCAATTCTCTTACCACAGTTTCATTGTAATGATAGACAATATGACGCCCCAAGATGCCTTCAGAAATTTCAATACCTTCTTTCCATTCCGGCAATGAATGCCAGATAGATCCAATGAGTTCTTTTGGATTGAGTGTAAAATCATCCCACACTTCTTTACGTACTTTCTCTCCTCGCTCGTTATATTTAATAAATTGTACCACCGGAGCATAAAGCAGGCGTGCTCGTTGTTGTTGCGTACCAAGCCATAAAACACCTAAATTGGTGAGATATCCATTGGAGTCAATAAATTGATAATAAGTCAAGAGCTCCTCTTCGGATTTTTGTTTAACAAAATCTGAAACACGTTGAGAATTTTGGATATCGGTTAAAAATTGTTTTAGTTTGTTTTGGTCACATGTATTCCAATTATATTTACTTACTACTTTGGTTTCCCACTGAAAAGCGGATTTATCGGTAAAGAGGCGTGAGAGTTCGTCGGGTAATACCGGCTTGCAATTATCTGCTATTCGAATGTAGTATTGGCCATCACTTGTAGATGCAATAGTAGATGCCGAAGGAAGTACTTTTATTTCAATAAATTCAGCATTGTTACCGGCTGTTTTTATTTCTACACCAATACCAACATTAATAGTAAGTTCTTCAATACGCTTACGAATTTGTTCGGGTAGTTTTTTAGGGATTTTTTGTCCCGAGGGAGGCATATCACAGTCATCTTCTATGCCAACAATTATTTTTCCGCCTTTGGCATTTGCAAAACATACACAATCACGAGCAAGGGCTTTCCAGTCAGGATTTTTGGAAATCAGCAACTTAAGTGATTTTTTGTCAAAATGTTCATTTTCGTTCATAACAAATAGCTGTTTTTTAAACTTCTACTCATACGCTTTCAGCCCGCTGATTTCCCTGTCTTCTGCCATTTTTTTGAGCAGGGGGATGAGGTCTTTCATCAGGGCGGTTTCTTTCCGGCTGCGTGCTTTCCAGCCCAGCTCCTGCCCGGCAAACAGGTCGCTGAGGCGTTGGCTGTCGAGAATCAAGCGATCGACGGTGTTTTGCACGAAGTCCTTCAGCAAGTCGAAGGGTATGCCGTGGCGTTGGGCAATGTTTTGCAGCTGTTGCCGGCGTTTGTTTTCTTTGAACTCTTCGTAGCCCTGCCGGATCTGCTCTTCGGTGAGGGGCACGCCCGCCTGCAAAGTGTTGATGTACTCGGCCAGGTCTTCGCGCTCGTCCATAAGGTTGGCATTGCTGCTGAGCATAGAGAGGAGTTGGTCGCGGGTGATTTTGTGCTTTTTGGTGTTGTGTCCGGTATATTCCGAAATCAGTTTCATGATATAGTCGTAATCGATAAGGGCAGAAGCAAAGAGCACCAGCTCGAGGTCGAGTTGTTGGATTTCGGGCGGGGCATTGTTGCCTTGAGTTTGTTGTATTTCTCTGATCTGACGTGCCATTTCCAGATAAGCCGTGCGGAACTCGGTGAGCTTGTCTTCGGGCAGCCGCGACTCGATTTTTTGTTTTTGTTCTTCGGTGAGGTCGGTGTATTGGTCGAGCCGGGTGCGCAGGCGCTGCACTTCCTTGAAGCGGTTGATAAACTCTATTCTCGATTCATCGCCGCGCAGGTTGTAAACGGCCTGCGGTTCTGCCACCAGGTCTTGCATCTGCAGCCATTCTTCGAGTTTTTCCACGGCTTCTTCGTATTTTTCGATGACCACGGGGGCGCGTTCCACCAGCCACACTTTTTTGGATTCTTCGGGGGCTTCACCGCCAAAGAGCGCAATAGCGCGGTCCACTTCGTGTTGCTGTTGGCGAAAATCGAGGATGTTGCCATAGGGCTTGGTGTCGTTGAGCACACGGTTGGTACGGCTGAAGGCCTGTATCAAGCCGTGGTATTTGAGGTTTTTGTCCACATAAAGGGTGTTCAGGTATTGGCTGTCGAAGCCGGTGAGCAGCATATCCACCACAATGACGATGTCGAGCTTTTGCGAGCGGGGCACTTCGCGGTTGGGGTATCGCTGCATTTTGATGCGTTGCTGCACGTCCTGATAATAGAGGTCGAAGGTGGCAAGGGTGAAGTTGGTGCCGAAGCGGCAGTTGTAGTCGTCGATGATTTGTTGCAGAGCGGCTTTTTTCTTGCCGGGTTCTATTTTGTTGTCTTCTTTTTCTTGTTCGAGTTCTTCTTGCAGCTGGCGTATGTCTTTGTTGCCTTCGGCCGGCGGGGTAAATACGCAGGCAATATGCAGGGGTTCGAAGTCCGGGTTTTCTGCCTGCTTTTCGGTCTGCAATTTCTGAAACAGGTGGTAGTATTCGATGGCGTCGTTGATGGAGGCGGTGGCAAAAAGAGCATTGAAACGGCGGCGGTTGGTGGCGGCGTCGTGTTTTTGCAGAATGGTTTTGACCACGGCTTGTTTGTGCCCGGGGCTGTCGAAAGGTACGGGGGTTTCGGGCTTGTAGTAGTCGATATGGAAGCGCAACACATTGCGGTCGTCTATGGCGTGGGTGATGGTGTAGGCGTGCAACAGGGTTTCAAATACATCTTTGGTGGTGACAAAAGAGGCCGTGGTACCGTCGATTCTTTTGTAGGTGGCGTTTTCTTCGAAGATGGGGGTGCCGGTGAAGCCAAAGAGCTGAGCCCGGGGAAAAAATTCTTTGATAGCCCGGTGATTTTCGCCGAACTGCGAACGGTGGCATTCGTCGAAAATGAAGACGAAGCGTTTGTCTTTCAGCTTGTTCAGTTTTTCGGTATAGCCGTTTTTAGGGTCAAGTGCCAGCCCCAGTTTTTGAATGGTGGTCACAATCACCTTGTCGGCATAGTTATCGGAAAGGAGGCGCCGCACCAGCATGTCGGTGTTGGTGTTTTCTTCCACGCAGCCGGGTTGAAAGCGGTTGAACTCTTCGCGGGTTTGGCGGTCGAGGTCCTTGCGGTCTACCACAAACAGGCATTTGTCTATGCCGGGGTTGTCTTTCATGAGGGTAGAGGCCTTGAAGGAAGTCAGGGTTTTGCCGCTGCCGGTGGTGTGCCAAATGAAGCCGTTGCCGCTGCCTTGCCGCACGCTTTCCATAATGGCTTTGACAGCGTAGATCTGATACGGCCGCATCATCAGGATTTTTTTCTCCACTTCCACCGGCACCATGTAACGGCTGATCATTTCTGCCAGGGTGCATTTCGACAGAAAGGCATGGGCGAAGTCATCGAGATGGGTGATTTTATTGTTTTTTTCGTCTGCCCAGCGGTACACGGGCAGGAACTGCTCCTCGGCATTGAAGCGGAAATGCTCTTCGTTGTTGTTGGTAAAATAAAACGTATCGGTGCGGTTGCTGACGATGAACAGCTGCATGAAGCAGAGCAGGGTGCGGGTATAGCCGTTGTCGGGGTCGGATTTGTAACGCACCACCTGTTCGAGGGCTTTGCGGGGCGACACGGCCAGTGTTTTTAGTTCTACCTGCACCAGAGGCAGGCCGTTGATCAGCAAAATGACGTCGTAGCGGTGGTGGCTGCTGCGGGTATTGACACGCAGTTGGTTGATAACCTCGAAGTCGTTTTTACACCAGTCCTTGAGGTTCACCAACTGGTAGTGCAGGGGCGTGCCGTCGTCGCGCAGAAAGGTATTGATCTGCCGCAAGCGTTTGGAGGCCTCGAACACATCGGCGGTAATCAACTCATCGAGCAGGCGTTGAAACTCGTTGTCGGTGAGGCGCACTTTGTTGAGGGCTTCAAACTTTTGGCGGAAGTTTCGTTCCAACGCATCGCGGTCGCGTATGTCGGGGCGATAGGCGTATTTCAGTTCCTGCAGTTTGTCGATAAAACGCTGTTCAATCTCTCGTTCTTTCATGTATTTCCGGTTTTATGTAGTCAGCACTGTAAGGATTGCATGCATGAATTTAGTTATTTTGCAGAAAAAAAGAGAGCAGCCTGCAAGCTTGCGGTGTGTTTGGGTGGCTTTTTTCGCCCGGTTTTCAAGCAGATAAAAAGGCGCAGCTGCGCTGCTTTTTTCTTCTGTGCCCTGCCGTGCTTTTTGTTCTCTCCTGTCTTTTCGAGCGCCTCTCCTCCTATCCTTTCGCGCCTTCCCCCCTGTCATTTCGAGCGCAGCGAGAAATCTCTTTGCTTCTTGTGGCTTGGTTTGATGAGATTTCTCACCTCACTGCGTGAGATTCGAAATGACAAGCTTCGCTTGTGTTTCGTTTGGGATGGCAAAAGGAAGCGTTTTTGCTTCGTTCTCTCTTTTTTGCCCTTTTATGTTTTTCTCCTCCTTGTTCTTTCGAGCCTTCCCCCCTGTCATTTCGAGCGCAGCGAGAAATCTCTTTGTTTCTTGCGGCTTGGTTTGATGAGATTTCTCACCTCACTGCGTGAGATTCGAAATGACAAGCTTCGCTTGTGCTTCGCCCGGAATGGCAAAAGGAAGCGTTTTTGCTTCGTTCTCTCTTTTTTGCCCTTTTATGTTTTTCTCCTCCTTGTTCTTTCGAGCCTTCCCCCTGTCATTTCGAGCATATGCGAGAAATCTCTTTTGTTTCTTGCGGCTTGGTTTGATGAGATTTCTCACCTCACTGCGTGAGGTTCGAAATGACAAAAAAAAGTTCTTGCTTTGTTCGAAATGACAAGATGCGCTTCGTGAGGTGAGAAATGACAAGCTTCGCTTGTGCTTCGCCCGGAATGGCAAAAGGAAGCGTTTTTGCTTCGTTCTCTCTTTTTGCCCTTTTATGTTTTTCTCCTCCTTGTTCTTTCGAGCCTTCCCCCTGTCATTTCGAGCATATGCGAGAAATCTCTTTTGTTTCTTGCGGCTTGGTTTGATGAGATTTCTCACCTCACTGCGTGAGGTTCGAAATGACAAAAAAAGTTCTTGCTTTGTTCGAAATGACAAGATGCGCTTCGTGAGGTGAGAAATGACAAGCTTCGCTTGTGCTTCGCCCGGAATGGCAAAAGGAAGCGTTTTTGCTTCGTTCTCTCTTTTTTGCCCTTTTATGTTTTTCTCCTCCTTGTTCTTTCGAGCCTTCCCCCTGTCATTTCGAGCATATGCGAGAAATCTCTTTTGTTTCTTGCGGCTTGGTTTGATGAGATTTCTCACCTCACTGCGTGAGGTTCGAAATGACAAAAAAAGTTCTTGCTTTGTTCGAAATGACAAGATGCGCTTCGTGAGGTGAGAAATGACAAGCTACGCTTGTGCTTCGCCCGGGATGGCAAAAGGAAGCGTTTTTGCTTCGTTCTCTCTTTTTGCCCTTTTATGTTTTTCTCCTCCTTGTTCTTTCGAGCCTTCCCCCCTGTCATTTCGAGCGCAGCGAGAAATCTCTTTTGCTTCTTGCGGCTTGGTTTGATGAGATTTCTCACCTCACTGCGTGAGATTCGAAATGACAAGCTTCGCTTGTGTTTCGTTTGGGATGGCAAAAGGAAGCGTTTTTGCTTCGTTCTCTCTTTTTTGCCCTTTTATGTTTTTCTCCTCCTATCCTTTCGCGCCTTCCCCCCTGTCATTTCGAGCGCAGCGAGAAATCTCTTTGCTTCTTGTGGCTTGGTTTGATGAGATTTCTCACCTCACTGCGTGAGATTCGAAATGACAAGCTTCGCTTGTGTTTCGTTTGGGATGGCAAAAGGAAGCGTTTTTGCTTCGTTCTCTCTTTTTTGCCCTTTTATGTTTTTCTCCTCCTATCCTTTCGCGCCTTCCCCCCTGTCATTTCGAGCGCAGCGAGAAATCTCTTTTGCTTCTTGTGGCTTGGTTTGATGAGATTTCTCACCTCACTGCGTGAGATTCGAAATGACAAGCTTCGCTTGTGTTTCGTTTGGGATGGCAAAAGGAAGCGTTTTTGCTTCGTTCTCTCTTTTTTGC
>BPHB01000017.1 GCA_026003335.1 Chitinophagales bacterium
CTGTTCCCGCAAGCGTGCCGCTTGCCGGGCAAGCAACTGCCAGCCTCCGGCTGATATTGCCGGAAGGAAAACTTTTCCCATCTCTTTCCGGCAATGACGAAAAACTATCTGACAACCTATCGCGGTAATAATTTCTGGTAAAAACATCTATCCAACCCACTGTTACTAATGTGAGATAGTAAAAGCCTTCCAGGATGGGTGATTTTAATTTCACGGCTCATCGGAACTTACCTTTTTGACTGTCGTCAAATATGAAACTGTCTCAAAAGCTACGAAACGCCATACATCGTCAGGTGAAGATATTTCGCTCCGCTCAATATGACGGTTTCCCTGACTTTTGATACAGCTTCAATGATTTTCACCCGACCAAGCAACACGCCTGTGGAAGGGTGCTGATTTTGCATAAATTTTTTCTTCATTTGTTTGGATTTTTCAGAAAAAAAATAGATTTAAGGGAGGTTCTAAATTGTGATAAAAGGGTTTAAGGTAAACAAAACGGATCACAATTGAGAAAACTGAGATCGGCTCATGCTTTAAAGACGAGGTGGCTAATGTTAGCATGCCTTTTGGTGGCCTTTTTAACAAATGCGCAAAACCCCGATCTGAAACGCACCACCCACTGGTATTTCGGGAACAGGGCAGGACTGGATTTTTCTGGCGGTTCTCCAGTGCCTGACACGCTGGGTCAATTAGGCACGCTGAAAAGAACTGCTGCCATCTCCGACCGTGCAGGCAACCTGGTGGCCTACTCTGGCTTTGGTTTCTTCACGCGTGAGTGGTGTGTGTTTAACAGGAAGCATCAACCCATGCTCAACGGATGCGGCATAGGCCCGGCAGGAGTCTCCACACCACGGGATGCTGCCGTATTTGTACCTAAGCCCGATGACGACAGCACCTATTATCTATTTACGGTGGATGGCTGGGAAAACCAGTTTCAGTGCGGGCTGCGGTGGCATGAAATAGATATGCGGCAGGATAGCGGGTATGGGGCGGTTGTTTCCAGCGATAACCTGCTGCATGCCCCGGTGAGCGAGCAACTGGCCGCCACGCGCCACGGCAACGGTTGCGACTACTGGGTGGTGAGCCACGAGCGCAGCAGCGATAGGTTTTTAGCTTACCGGGTTACGGCAGAGGGCGTGGATAATGTGTCAGTGGTGTCGGCCGTGGGGCAGGATTATGGGGTGACGCAATAGCATCATATAAATAATGGAGGAAATAGGATTGTATTCTCACCTAATGGTGAAAAGGCTGCAAGTGTTATCTATTGGTTTTTTATAAACACCGGCATTCCCGAACAAGTACAGTTATTGGATTTTGACAATCAAAGCGGAATGTTTTCTAATGCTTTTGATTTAGATATTGACACTTCAATTTTGTTCATTACATTCTCACCAAACAATTCCAAGCTATACCTCGAAACAGGCAAACAATATGCACGCCTATATCAATTTGACTTATCCGTTGGGATAGATTCCATTATAAACCTTTCAAAAACCTTAATCCATGCCAATAATCCATATTATGGTATTGGTCTTGACGGTCAAATTGGCCTGGATGGTAAAATATACCTTACGATAGAGCATATTAATCCCTTCCCCCGCGATGCTCTTTCTGTAATTGAAAACCCCAACACCCAAGGGATTGTGCGGGTATTTGACCAATCGTTAAATGGCCGTTGGGCCAGACAGGGTCTGCCTAACTTTGTTTCCAACTTTTTAACAAACGAACAACCCGCTCCCTGCAAATACACTTTTGTGTATGACAATTCCGATGAGATAGATAACACCATAATTTACCCCAATCCTGCTGATGAGTGGATACAACTGCCGCAGAACGGTAGTATCTCGAGTTTGGGCGAGGTGTTCCGCACGGATGCGCCAAATACCAGCGGGAATCATACCTATTGGCGCATGTATCACGGGGGTGTACAAAAGTTTAACATCAACAATCCTTACAACAGCAATGATATTTTCATGGGTACAGTCGAAGATGGCACTTTGAATTTTTTCACCAATCACACGAACTATTCTTCACCCCGCATGACAATAACCGGAGGCACTGATGCGACTGGGGGCAATGTAGGTATCGGAACCACTAAGCCTACCGAAAAGCTCGAAGTAAACGGCAACATCAAAATCACCGGAAAAATTCTTGTTGCTGATGATGCAAATACTTATGATTTGCTTACTATGATTTTGCAGCTGCAAAATGAAGTGGGTGAATTGAAAAGGCAGTTGACGACTTCAAAAAATTGATTTTTTTCTCTACCTATAAAACACCTTCACAATGAAAAAACAGCTTCTTTTCATCGCAAGCGCATTGATGCTTAATGCAATAGTTATGAAAGCGCAGATTATTCCTCTTGATACAATAGTTTCCTCAAGACTAATTGGATACGATTTTTATACTGTTCAAATCAGTGCAGATGAAACTAAATATTTCTTTTCGGACACAATCACAAACACATTCAGTCTGTACAATCTGGATTTTACTCCTTTTATGGAAAATATTCCAGTCCCGGAACCTTTTGCAATGAATTCGAGTGCCCGAATGCAAGTTGTTTATATCACAAGAACATTATTTGACTGCGACTCTACAAATATTGAATACGCTTACTATGCTCCTACTAACAGCAACAAACCGTTCCGTATTATGCGTACAGACGGTACCGTCTTACTATACGTTGACAGCGCCAATGGACCGTATTGTTCCGGGGGATGTTTAGGTTTCACAGATGTAGTAGTGCCGATAAGAAAGACATCCGATGGCACCAAGCTATTTGTACAAAAATATACCCCTGCGCAACAAATATATATTTATTCACTTTGCGGTGATTTGCCCGTAGAAATTTTTGACTTTAAACAGGAGCAATCATTCATTAAAGTATTTCCAAATCCCGCTTCTGAACAGTTGACTTTTCAAATCAACTTGCCTGATAATAAAAATGAATATGAGCTTGTAATTCTTGACAACAATGCAAAGGAAATACAAAGGGAAAAAATCAATTATTGGGATAATAGATACACTGTTGATGTAAGCAGATTAAATAGCGGTACTTATTATTATACACTACGAACAAAGTATAAACCTTATCAATCAGGAAAATTTATCCTTAATAAATAAATTGTGTGTTCATTTAATTCACAACTAAAACTTAACACAATGAAAAAGCTACTCTTAATTATCACAACTGTATTGATATTTAATCCCGGAAGTATTAATGGGCAGATAACTCTTGATACTGTCATAAATAATACTCTTGGTATTGGCTATGGGTTCAAGTTGGTGCAAATAAGTGAGGATGAAACTAAATGGTATTTTGCTGACACTTCAACAAATACTTTCAGCTTGTACAATATGGACTTTACTCCATTTATTACAAATGTTGCTGTGCCTGAGCCTTTTCTTTTTTCAAATGGCCGAATGCAGGTTTTATACATCACAAGAACATTATTTAACTGTGATAGTTCAAATATTGAATACGCTTATTATTCAGCAGCCAATGTTGGTAAACCCTTTCGGATCATGGGTATAGATGGCACATTATTATTTCAACTTGATAGTGCAAACGGACCTTTTCTTTATGGAGCGACTTTAGGTGGTTCAGATGTGATTAGGCCGATTGTAAATACATCAGCAGGCGCCAAATTATTTTTACAAAAATATCCTTTACTTAATACATTTTATGTGTATTCACTATGCGGCACTTTGCCAGTGGATGTTTTTGATTTTGCTGATTTTGATCAAGGCATTGTGAAAATATATCCTAATCCGTCTTCCGGGTTACTAACTTTTCAAATTAATCCACCTGATAACATAAATGAATATGAGCTTGTCATTTTTGATGCAAATGCAAAAGAAGTAAGAAGAGAAACAGTCGGCTTCTGGAATTCGCGCTTTACTATTGACGTAAGGAATTTTAGCAGCGGCTCTTATTTCTATTCTTTGCAGACGAAAAATAAGCCATATCAATCAGGGAAATTTTATTTAAACAAATAAAACTCAAACAAAATGAAAAACAAAACTTCAATCGTAACCTTAGCAGTAAGTTTATTGCTCGTTACATCTGCCTCCTCTCAAGTTACTCAAACAACCAATACTGCCACAGGTAACCCCGAATATGTTGGCTGGGATGGTACAGGGGGGAATACCAAATCCCTCGACATTGAAAACCGCTTTTCTAATGAAGATATTATCTTCCGGACTAATGATGGCATATCTACCAATGATGTGATGATTATTAAAGATGATGGCAACGTAGGCATCGGATATAACCACGCTCCCAACCACCAGCTCGATGTGGCGGGTGGCGATATAAATATCTACGGGATGGCAAACGGCTACCGTATCGGAGGAAGCGGAGGAATGCCCAGCAAGTATGTTCTTTGGCACAATGGAAATATAGCTAACATATATGTAGGGGTAGATGCAGGGAATGCAAGCGGAACAGGCACCTCCAATACTTTTGTTGGAAATGGAGCAGGTCTGGCAATTACAAACGGCAGAGGCAACATGTTTCTGGGTACGGCTGCCGGAACACAGAATACATCTGGCAGTGATAATGTTTTTATCGGGGAGTCAGCCGGTAGCGTTAACCAGACCGGAGGACGAAATGTGTATATTGGGCAACGATCCGGTGTTTTTAGCACTTCTTCTGGAAATACCTTTGCAGGGTATCAATCAGGTGCACATAATACCGTTGGCGATAGTAATGTATTTGTGGGTTACAAGGCAGGATTTGGAAACACCATCGGAAGCGCAAATACATTTATAGGTTACAATGCCCAAGGTGCGGGTACACCCAACAATCTTAATAATGCCACTACCATTGGCGCGAATACTATAGCCAGAGTTTCCAATAGTATGATTATTGGTGATAATAACGTGAATGTGGGAATCGGGTTATCAAACGATCCTTCAGGTCCGCTTAACAAGCTTGAAATAAATGCAGACCCGAATAATTTTACTCACACAGGAATTGGCGGCAGGGGAGAGAATGATTTGGGTGAGTTGCCTGCAAGATTTAAAAGTGTAACGGCAAAAAAGATTTTGAAATTGATTGCGGAACATCCACCGGAAAGCCGCAAGGAGTGGATGCTGTACCTGTTCAGGTATTTTGCAAAGAACAAGCAACAATATGACGAACATCATTTCTGGCACTATACCAACCGCCCGGTCGAGTTATATTCCAATGCTGTAATTGATCAAAAAGTTAATTATATCCATAACAACCCGGTTGAAGCTGGCATCGTCACCGAACCGCAATATTATATGGAGCAGCGCTAATGCTGATAGCCCGATTAAAGTTTTGCCTCTATGAATGTGTACAGCAAAACTTTAGCCGGAGGCTCGGTAATAACACACGCTCGCGGGGACGCGAGCGAGGGCAAAGGTTAAGCTATTTACCGATGAGCCGCTTGGATGATTTACTAATTGTTTTTAAATTGTAGTAATACCTTGAACCTGCTACATTTGACTGGACAGTAAGTTAAGTTCGCAGACTTAAAATTACTGTAATATGAAAAGAGAAAGAAGACATTTTGACAAAGCATTTAAACTGATGGCCGTTGAGTTATGCCATACAGGGAAACCACCGAAAGAGGTTGCAGATGAATTAGGGATTAGGGCAGAGTTGGTAAGACGCTGGAGACGGGAGTATGAACAATATCAGGAAGGAAGTTTTTCCGGACAAGGGGTAGCCAATATGACGGCAGAACAAAAGGAGATCGCCCGCTTAAAGAAAGCGCTCAAAGACGTGCAAATAGAAAGGGATATATTAAAAAAGGCGGTAAGCATCTTCTCCAGGAGCGATGGCAGATATTCGAATTCATGAAAGCGCACCGTTTCAGATTTGCCATTGAGAAGATGTGTAAGTGTTTAAAGTAAGCAGAAGCGGATATTATGATTGGTTATACAGAAAACCATCAGCCAGGGCATTGGAAAACAGGAGAGCCATACAGATGATCAACACAGTATACAAGGAAAGTAAAGGCCGGTATGGTTCGCCAAAGATCACCGAAGAGCTGAGGCTACGGGGATTGCAACTATCCCGTCCCCGGGTAGCCAGACTGATGCGTTCAGAAGGTATAAAAAGCATAGTACATAAGAAATTCAGAGTGGTGACAACGGACTCAAAACACAATTATCCTGTAGCGGAGAATCATCTCAACAGGAACTTTAAAGTGGATGCACCCGGCAAAGTATGGGTGTCAGACATCACCTATATCGGCACAGCCCAGGGATGGCTGTATCTGACTATTATCATGGATTTGTTTGACCGTAAGATCATCGGATGGGCGTTGAGTAAGAGGCTGACGGCTAAAGATACCGTTGTGGCTGCATGGAAGATGGCGCTGATCAACAGACCGCTCAGAGGCAGATTGATCTTTCATTCTGACAGAGGCGTCCAGTATGCCTGTTGTGAACTCAGGCAGCAGTTAAAAGGCAAGCCTGTAATCCAAAGCATGAGCAGAAAAGGTGATTGCTGGGATAATGCGGTGGCCGAGAACTTCTTTAAAATTCTCAAAAGTGAACTGGTCCGCCACAGCCGGTTCATCGGTCACCAGCAAGCTCAAAGAGAAGTCTTTGAGTTTATCGAGATTTGGTACAACAGGAAAAGAAAGCATGCTTATTTAGGATATCTTACACCTGAAGAATTTAGAAACAATTATTTTTTAAATGCGGCAGCTTAACTTTTTGTCCAGTTTTTTATTGCAAGTCCACCTCAAACATCTAAACCCTCTCACAATGAAAAAACTATTCTTCATTACAAGCGCATTGATGCTTAATGCAATAGTTATGAAAGCACAGATTACATTCGAGCATACCTACACTATTACTCAGCCCGGACAATACAACCTCTTTCTTACCAATCTCGGAAACATACTATTGATAATAACTATAATGATGCTCTTTAGTGTGCAGCTAAAATCCCAAATTACTCTTGACTTTGAAAATGATACTATTGTTTTTTCACCAAGTGAGTTTTATTGTATTGATATTGGGGAAAATGAGTCCAAATACATCCACTTTAACGTACTTGCTAATAGTTTCAGTCTTTACAATCTTGACATGCGTCCATTTTTGATGAATGTTGCTCTTCCTAATGGAGATTCTTTAAAAAATGGCTTTGTAGTAATGTATGTTACACGGACATTATTTGATTGTGATTCTACAAATATAGAATATGCCTATTCTAAGCCGGTTGGTTCTAATGTTTTTCCGTTTCGAATTATAAGAACTGATGGTACAGTTCTTCTTCAAATTGATAGTGCAAGAGGACCATATCATTTTGGAGGAGCTTCTGGGGGATCTTTAATTATTAGACCAATAAAGAAAACCTCGGAGGGAACAAAACTTTTTCTTGATAAACTTAATCCATCAGGCAGAGGAGTACAAGTTTATTCATTATGTGGGGAATTACCGACTGATTATATTGAGCTTACTCAGGAAAATTCATATGTAAAGCTATTTCCAAATCCTGCTGATATGAAAATAAATTTTGAGGTAGTTGCGCCAAATAATTTTGATGAATTTAAACTGGTTATTTATGAAAGCAATGGAACGGAATTAAAACGAAATTATATAAGTAGCATGAATAAAAATTTCATACTGGATGTCAGCAATTTTAACAGTGGTGCTTATTTTTATTCATTAATAAGCCGAGAAAAAGTCTATCAAAGAGGCAAATTCATTATTACAAAATAATTTCTTTACCCTTAAATTCTTCATTATGAAACAACCAACTAATTTTTTGATAGTTGCCATAGTAGTGGTGACTTTCAGTGTAATGTCCACTATTACTTTTGGACAATCAACAGATATAGGTAATACTTTAACAGGTACTCCTCCAAACCCAAATGAATTCTTAGGAAGTGATAACGACTTTGATGTCGTATTCAAAGCCAATGACACCGAAAGAATGCGAATTCTTCAATCAAACGGCAATGTGGGCATCGGCAATAATTTCGTTCCTGCCCACCGGCTCGATGTGGCGGGTGGCGATATAAATATCTACGGGATGGCAAACGGCTACCGTATCGGAGGAAGCGGAGGAATGCCCAGCAAGTATGTTCTTTGGCACAATGGAAATATAGCTAACATATATGTAGGGGTAGATGCAGGGAATGCAAGCGGAACAGGCACCTCCAATACTTTTGTTGGAAATGGAGCAGGTCTGGCAATTACAAACGGCAGAGGCAACATGTTTCTGGGTACGGCTGCCGGAACACAGAATACATCTGGCAGTGATAATGTTTTTATCGGGGAGTCAGCCGGTAGCGTTAACCAGACCGGAGGACGAAATGTGTATATTGGGCAACGATCCGGTGTTTTTAGCACTTCTTCTGGAAATACCTTTGCAGGGTATCAATCAGGTGCACATAATACCGTTGGCGATAGTAATGTATTTGTGGGTTACAAGGCAGGATTTGGAAACACCATCGGAAGCGCAAATACATTTATAGGTTACAATGCCCAAGGTGCGGGTACACCCAACAATCTTAATAATGCCACTACCATTGGCGCGAATACTATAGCCAGAGTTTCCAATAGTATGATTATTGGTGATAATAACGTGAATGTGGGAATCGGGTTATCAAACGATCCTTCAGGTCCGCTTAACAAGCTTGAAATAAATGCAGACCCGAATAATTTTACTCACACAGGAATTGGCGGCAGCGGTTTGAAGTTCAGACAGCTTTATAATGTGGCTGGAGAAGTTACAAGCCCCAACCCAGGACCTGGAGTTCTGTCGGTAGATCTAAATGGGAATGTGATTCTTGTTCCTGATGCGACCGGAGGAGACGTTTCAGCTTGTGGTCCGAATCAAACCGCACATCGTTTGACGAAATGGGTTACCGGAAACAATCTTGTCTGTGAGACCATAGTACATGAGGATGTAGGAGCTACTACCAAAATCGGGATTGACATATTTAGCAACCTCCGTCCAGCCAAACTGGATGTCAATAATCAAGATGAAGAAATCGGAGCCTTCATCACCACAACGCGCACTATTAGTACTTTTCCCGGGATAAATACCGGAGTCTACGGAAATTCAACCGGGTCGTCCTATATTAATATCGGAACACGAGGAGTATCGACCAATGTAAGTTCCACTTATCCAGTCACTGCCAAAACGGGAAATATTGGCGTTTATGGACAAGCGTTATCGCCAACTTGGAATGATTACAGCTATGGCGGTAGATTTGAAACAAAAGGCCCTCTGAGATTAACTAAGGGTTATGGGGTTTGGGCGAGTGCTCCATATTATGCAGGTTATTTTGTCGGAAACATACGAGTTAACAATACAACCATTGCTTCCGATATCATGTTTAAAGACAGTATTCAAGACATTACAGGGGAAAGTGCTTTGGCTAAGCTTAGCAAAATACAACCGAAGGAGTTTGTATTTAAAACTGATGATTTTCCACTGATGAATTTCGACATTACTCATCAGTTTGGCATTATCGCACAGAACCTGGATACCATTCTTCCTGAACTAGTTTATGACGTGCATCACCCGCAAGAGTTGGACAGCACTGGAGCGTTGGCAATGGATTCCTTGAATTATAAAGCTGTCAACTATAACGGCCTGATTGGAATTTTAGTCGCAGGCGTCAATGAACTCAACAACGCCAAAGTCTCCTCCTGCGCCAACCCAACGGATTCAAATTACGTCACCAAGTGGGATGCGGTGAACAACGTCCTCTGCAACAGCCTCATCTACGACAACGGCACCAACGTAGGCATCGGCACCATTGAAAACTTAGGCGGGGCACGACTCACCGTGCGGGGAGGTACAGGCTTGGCAGGCATCCAGGCACAAGGAGATACGATAGGGGCGATATTCACCGGAGGCATGGCGGGCATTTACAGCTTCACCGACAGCGTCACCACCTCGCATGCCGGAGTGGTCGCTGTCAGCGAGAATGCCACGGTAGCCAACATCGGCATCCTGGGCAGCGCGGGAGGAGTGGAACTGCCCGGCCCGGAAGATGATCCGATGAACGTGGGCGTGGCCGGTCTGGCTCAAATACCCACTGAAAACAAGAACATAGGCGTGATCGCCATGAGCCAACGCTCCAGCGCTTTCAATGCCGCAGTAATGGCCTTGTCGGAAGATGAAGAAGCCGACACTGCGGTCAACGCAGGGGTCATTGCCTTTGCCTCCGGCTCAGACAGCGTTAATGTTGGCGGCTTTTTCGGAGCAGAAGATACTACCGGCATCAACATAGGCATCTATGCTACCGCCACCGGTTCGGATTCCAGCTCGGCAGGCCATTTTGCAGGCGACATCACGGTGACAGGCTCGGTTTACGAGACATCAGACCAAAAGCTGAAGAGGAACATCACGGACATGGATGCTCAAGATGCTCTTGAAGTCATCAAGGCGCTGAAGCCGAAAAGCTATGAATACAGAACAGAAGATTACGGGATGCTGTCACTGCAGGAAGGCGTCCGTCACGGGTTGATCGCACAGGAAGTAGAGCAAATATTGCCGGAGCTTGTCACTACGAGAGTACAGCCGGAGATCAAAGGCCTGAAAGGCAAAACGCTGTCGGAAAGAGCAGACTTCAAGGCGGTGAACTACTCAGGATTGATCCCCTACCTCATCAGCGCCATGCAGGCCCAGCAAGCCACCATAGAAGAGCAGCAGTCAAGAATAGACTCACTGTCGTCAGCCTTAAAAAGCAGACTGACCAACCTTGAGAATACGATCAACCAATGCTGCGGAGTAGGCTACCGCCAATCAAACCCGGAAGAACAAGCGGGAGATGAAGAAGGCAATGCCAACCACCTGACGGTAGAACTCAGCTCGCTGCAAGTCGTGATACTGGAGCAGAACGTCCCGAATCCGTTCAAGGAGCAGACTTCGATCTCGTATTTCATCCCTGAAGAAACAGGCAAGGCGCAGATGCTGTTCTTCGACATCACGGGGCGGATCATCAAAACGGTGGAATTGCAGAAAGGCTACGGCATCATGACGGTGTTCGCCCAGAACCTGAGCAGCGGCACCTACAGCTACTCGCTGGTGATAGACGGAGAGGTGGTGGAGACGAAGCGGATGGTGAAGAAGTAGAAAGGGACGAGTGTCGTGGGACGGGGCGAGGGAAAAGTAAAGAACAAAGCCTAAGAGTAATCCCGGGCAGAATGGTACGGGTTTTCTTTTCAAAAAAGCTTCAACTGTGAAGAGGGTGTCCTGAAGGCGTTGAGGTTAAAACTGAACGTCCGTTTGCTTTTGAAATACCGGTTTGCGGCTATGCTGAAGAGCTGGGCAACAGCTTCCGCCACCTTGCCCTCGCCTTTCATTCTCTTTCCCCACCGGCTGTCATTTAATTTGCCGTCATGACAAGCCTGAATTCTATGCAATACCTTGTCTGCACGGTCGGGAAAGTTCTTGCGAAGCCAGTCTTCAAATACTTTGCCGATCGCTCCGTTCAATCTTACCATAATATAAGCCACGTTCCACGCACCGTGCCGAGAAGCGGCCTCGACCACATCCGGAATCTCATGATCGGTCAATCCGGGAATGACCGGAGCCACCATTGCAATAACCGGAATATTCTTCTTCGATAGTTTTTCAATCACCGCAAGACGCTTCTGATACGATGCGGTGCGCGGCTCCAGTTTCTGACGCAGTTCCTCATTCAGGGAATTAATGGAAACAGCAACGCTTACCAGGTCATGCTGTGCAAGCTCCTGCAGCAGATCAATATCACGCAGGATCAGGCTGTTCTTGGTGATCAACCCTACGGGATGTTTGTACTTTACAAGAACCTCAAGCATCTTCCGGGTGATGCCGAATTTTCTTTCAGCAGGCTGGTAACAATCGGTGTTGCCGGAGAGCATGATCGGAGAAACTTTCCACTTCGGATGAGAGATCTGCTTTTCCAGAAGTTCTGCGGCATTAGGTTTCACGATGATATTCTGCTCGAAATCAATACCGGCATTAAAGCCCCAATAGGCATGACTGTTTCTTGCATAGCAGTAAACACAACCATGCTCGCAACCCTGGTAGGGATTCATGGAATACTCCAGGCCGATGTCCGGGCTTTCAACCTTGTTAACGATTTTCTTTGGCTGTTCCTCGAAGAACTTTGTCTTCACAGATACGTCAAGTTCTTCATCCAATCCTTCACGGTGCTCCGTTACATATTGCTTCAGCAGAAATGGATTGACAGTTTTTATTTGGGCGCCACGGCCTTTGATAAGGGTCATGCGAAAAATAATGATGAGCATTAAAGATAGGGTTGTTAATCGAAAGCGTCATCCTCATACACTCGTGGGTCGTTGCTCGGGAACGGTAAGCAGGGGGGCGTAAAATGCCTTTAGGGTGTGCTAATCATGCTGGCCGGAAAGGAGCTGGTCAATATAGGTACGGTCGTTAGAGAGGCGAGGCACTTTGTTTTGTCCACCAAGCTTTCCTTTTGACTTCATCCAGTTGTAAAATGTTCCCTCGGGCAGGGAATGCAGCACCAGCATTTGCAGGGCAAGGTCCTTAT
>BPHB01000018.1 GCA_026003335.1 Chitinophagales bacterium
GAGGACAACCGATTCCGCCGGGCATTCTTTTCTGACAGCATAGCATAGGCTTACATTATCCAGCGGATAATTCCATCTTTTAGCCTTGTAACATTAAAATTTATTAACAATCCAAGCTTAATACCGGACAGTTTCATATAGGTCATGAGTTGTGCTTTGTGTATTCCGGCTATGGCATCCACTGATTTAATTTCAACGATTACCTTGTTTTCAACCAGCAAGTCAATCCGGTAGCCGGCATCAAGTTTTATTTCCTTGTAAACCAATGGCAAAGGCAGCTGCTTCTTTACTTCAAGCCCCGCGTTTATGAGTTCATAAAACAAACACTCTTCGTAAGCGCTCTCAAGCAGCCCGGGACCCAATTGCTTGTGTACTTCTATGGCACAACCTATAATTTTTCCTGTTATCCTGTTTGTGTCCATTGGTTGTATTCGTTTCTCTCGGTGCTACTCCGTGCCCTCCGTGGTGAGTGTTTTCTTTTTACCACAGAGGGGCGCAGAGATGCCTGGCACCGGTTTTCAATATTTGCCGGGGTAGTTGCTGTTTGTTTCCCATTTGGTGGGGTTACTCATGATATATAACTGCTCTCTGATATTTGTCAATATCTATTATAAGGAATCACTTGTATAATTGAAGCGGCCCCATTACCTATACATTTCTCTCTCCCAGACTTGAACGAAACTCTCACTCTTTGTATCACTAAGGAATCTTAACTAAACTTCTCGAAGGAAGAAACAATGGTTTCTCCATTATAGAAATAGAGTCCCCCTATCCTCTTTTACACACCCCTCTGCTATAAGTCGCATCTATCAGACGAAGCAGAGCCCCAATAGACCGGTATAACGGGCGAATTTCGTTGTAGCCAGTGCCCCTAAGACAGATACGACAATCTCTTCCTCCATCTGTTCTTCACTGTACCCGGCTCCACGCAGTAAAGAAACCATGTTATCATAAGAGGCATGCTCCATCGATTCGTAAACCGAATCAGAGATTACTCCTTCTCTTTCTCTTATAGCCTGCTCTATTCCGCTTTAATTAACTATTCGAACTTGTACTTTTTGATCGGGGTCGTTTATTATCTCTACGGGGATGCCCAATCGTTTCGTGATAAACTCTATCACCTTATTCACCAGCTTGTTATCCACATCGACGGCGGCAAGGACTTCTTCATCCACCCGTTTGAATAAGGGTTTATTCTGATTGTCTATCGCCTTGTTGCTCAACATCACTGCGTCATAGATAACCGACTTCACCTTGGGATGGGTGAATGAAACATAGGCGTCGTTCTTATCGGGGTGGTAGTCTATGGCACCGCCGATGGCAGCCAATACATGGACCGCCATGTCACGGTCGGGCAGTAATAACTTACCGTTCGTGTCACGGCGCGAGATGAGTATTTGAAAGTTAGTAGCCAACTCTTCGTCTTGGTCTTGATTTAATCTCTTACCGATGCTGCTGTATAGCATCACCCGCGGACGTTCCGTGATTATGTCAAGCAGGGACTGACGCATATCATTCAGGTCCTCCATCTTGCTTATCAAGTCATCGAAGTTTCTGATGTCTTTATAACCGTCTTCATAAGAGACCTCATCGTTCCCATCCTCCTCTGCTTCGTTTATCATCTCTTTTAAGTAAAGTGCTTTCTCGTCATCGAAACGCTCTATTACGCTTCTAAGCGCCTCCAATGCATTCAGATAACCATCCCCCGGCTCTATGCCTTTGGAGTCTATTATCTTATCTATTTCATTGTACGCTTTTACCACCTTATCCTTCCCTGAGTTCAGCATCTCAATGAAGTCGCTCTGTTTTTTAAGGTATCTGTCCAATGCATCTTTGGAGGTGTCGTCGATTAGTTTCTTAGCTTCCGTCACGAATTTTTTAAAGGAAGCATGCATCTCTTTGGCTAAGGTTAGAGTTTCCTCATACGGGTCTTTGCCGGTCAACATCTCTTTGACTTTGTCGCGCAAGAACGTACGGTATGACTGCACCGGGTCTTCGCTCTCAGATGTGCGTAACGACTGCAGGTAAGACATGATCTCTTTGCGTATCTTACCTACGGGGATATCCACACCACCACGCCACTTCTTACCTTCATATTCTGAAAGTGCGACTTGGGGACCATCAACCGTCAAGGCAAAGGCAGGGTTGATTACCGACGAAGCCCTACGCTCCATTACCAACAAGGAGGTGTAACCACTGCGTCGGAATATAGGTCCTATATCCTTTATTCTCGTCCCCCAATCACCTTTGGCATTTTCACCCGCAGGGATACCCAGCTGAGATGCTATTACAAATGTTTTACTATGATAACCGGGACGGGCAAAGTCACTTATGAAGTGGGTTTTCCCTTCTACGAGGAAAGTCTTCGATACCATACGGTTCGAAGAATACATATCAACGCTCAGTTGGCTATCATACCCTATTCTAATCGTATTGCCCGCTACATAAGGACGTATTACCGCCGCGGGGACTAACCCTTCTACGGTATAACGCCCATCTGCCCCCTGCACTACATCCATGGATAGCATGTTTAGTACATTAAGGATGTCGTGCGCACTATGTAGTTTGTTATAATACTTCACCTGACCGTCCTTTGTAGTGAAGCGCAACGTATCAGGAGGCAGTAATGATATTTCTTGCAGGTGTTTATAAGTATCCAAGTTCGTAACCATGCGGCTAAACGAAAGATGACCCAAGCCGGGAGGCATGACGGACAGTACCTGTGGCATGAATGATATGATAGAGCGGCTACTCAGGTTGTCATCAAGTATAGCAGCATGGGCATGGGCAGCCAAGTGTAACAAGGGGTTGCCTACCACCATACGGGCGATGGCTTGATTACGAGCCATGATGGCACTTGCATCCATCTGGCTGTCCGACTTGCTTGTACGCAAGACAGGCATCTCCCCCCTATTGTCTATATATAAGCCCCAACCATCAAGACGTGGACCCGCAATCCGGGCAAGCAATGGGGTGAACTCACGTCCCAATGTGAAAACAAATGCCAATATCTTGTCTTCCGGGTTCCGCCCTCTATCATAGCTTCGGGATATTTCAGCATCAATCTTTTCCAAAGCGACGGCCAAATTACTCAATGCTACCTTATCCTCGGTATTTACCGCAGCGTCGGCTTGCGATTTGACATAGTCTATTATCGTCTCTCGATAGTTACCGTTGCCATATACGTTGATTGTGTATTCGTATTTAAGCAAGTTATTGATTGCTGAAGAAAGGCGCTTCGTCTTTGTTGTATTGCTCACGCCATATATGCTGAACAGACGCATCAGCATATGATGCAGCTCGCTGTTCATTGCAGGCGACAACATGGCGGTGACATAGTGTTCCATCAGCATGGCACGCAGCTCTGAACGCATCTGAGGGTTACCGAGTACCATCACCTTCGCCATATCCTTATCGTCGATACGTTCAAGAGCACCCACTATGTCGTCCTCAGACAGAAGGCGTAACAGATTAAGTTGGATAAAACGGCGCTCTTCATCGGTACGGAATATGTTGTTAAGTACCTTGGTCATCTGCAAGGAGAACTTATGATAGTTGGCGCTCTTTTCCTTGAATATCTCCAATACAGCCATTACCCCACTTACCTTCTGTTTCATGTCAACCACCAACCCCCAGAAGTCAAACACCTTACGGAAGTTGTCATTCAATTGGAAGGCAAGCACCCTCTCTATGTCTGCCAAAGTCAACTTGTCTCCTTTCTTAGACAGGGAACGGCTTATTTCTTTCACCAGCGTATCACGGGAAGGCACACTGCGGTCATATACATAAATAGTCTTCCCATCTTTCTCTTTCTCCTGACCATAAGCCAAGTCCCCCAAGGTGGCATAGAAGTCGATGATATAGTCGGCAAGCAGCTCTGCAATGCTCTTGTCACTCCCCTTCGTTTCGGTGGTTTCCTGCCCACGGGTAGCCAACGGCAAAGGAGCTATACCCTCTGCTTTTGCTGCCTCTATCTTCTTGCGTATCTCCTTCATTAAGGGGTGGTTGCTCGATGCCATCATAGATACGGCTGCCCGTTTGAGGTCCTCGTAGGTCGGGTTAAAGCCGCCACCCTCTTCTTCAGCCAGCAGCTCCGATTCCACGTTTCGGCTCTCCGAAGACTCAAGCACTTGGCGTATTACCATCATCATGGGGTGCAGGTTGAACCGTATGATATCATCCACGGCCACACCCATCATCAACAATGTATTGATGTATTGACCCGTGTGAGCACTCAGGTTGAGTTTGGACAAGTCGTACTTGTTAGCATCAAGGGCAATGTTAAGAAACACCTCTATAGCCTCGTTGATGGTGTCACCACCCTCGATAGAAGATCCATCTTTGGAATATACAAGATAAGAAGCAGACTCTTTGTACAGGTGTATGTATTCCGGGTTGAATGCACGCACATAAGTGCTATCCTCAGACAAGTTGCCATTCTCGTCACGCCCATAGTGCACGAAGCCAAAGCCGCTGTTAAATTTGCCATTATACCTGTCCGATAAACCTGTCAGACGACGTACCAGCTCGTCAAAGGTAGTGTCGTCTATATCGAACCGCTTCTTCAAGTTAAGTAAAGATGCTTTCAACAGGTTAATACCTTCATTCCCTTTTACAGTGAGGCCAATGAGCTTTTGAGCGATAGAGGCTGTCACTGCACGGGACGTCATCCCCGCCAACGACACACGGTCCGAAATATCCTGTTCTGCTTCCTCTGCCCCATATACTTTATCGTAAACTAAACTGAAACGTTTGATTGTACCGTCGATACTCAATTCACGATAAGTAGAAATGAGGTTGAGTGGCGAATAGAGTATCTCAGCCATCTCTTGCACCTTCTTATTCTGCATCGAAGGTTCCACTATGAGGTGCTTCGTCTCAAGCATCTCGGTAGTATAGGCGTCACCGTCAGAGTCTTCACCTGCAATAAACAGATACTCAGAGGGGACAAAAGCCACGTTACCTATATCTTCAAATGCCACGATACGCAACCCACGGATAGCATTGATGTTGGATACGGGAATACGGGTAGCGATAAGGGTGGACATGGCTTTGTCAAACGAACGGCGTGTCGCTGCCGACACCAGTGAAAAGTAGCTGTCAGCAGACATCAAATCAGGCATCTCAATAAACTTGGCACGTTCATCGCCACTCAATACCTTCTTGTCATTCTGCTTTGAATAAGCAAGCATTTCTTCTTCACTCATACCTTTGCCGTCGGTTCTAAGTAAGAAGCGAGCCGATGCCACCTTCTGTGAAGAAGAGGTCTCCCGCTTCTCTACTACCATGTTATCCCCTTTACCTGATGATACCTCTTTTTTAAGACGTACCATCAATTTTGCTTTTGACAAGTCAACAAGCTTAGGCAGCAGGCGACCGCTCCCGTCTTTCATGAACATGTCTTCTACCCGTACGGGCTCATCGCTGCCTTCACGCACCATATTTTTCAGTTTGGCAGCACGCACATCAGGCAGGTTGATGAACTCTTCAAGCGACATCTCCTTCATTAGCTTGTACTGCGAAAGGAGGTCTGCCTCTTCAAGCACATGAACAGCACGAGCGTAGCCGCTGTCGTAATCGCTGATAGACATGCCCGGGCGTAAGGCAAAGTTATCCATGAACACATTGCCTACTACCACCTCACCATGTAATACCTTGATATTATTCTCCTTAAAGTATTGCTCCAACTCACGCAGCTTGCCTGAATAAGCACTGTATTCACCTCGCCTATAGTGAGCATTATACAGTTCGTTTATTTTGTTTATCTCCTCATCACTCAGGAATGAACGCTTACCCGTATCCGGGTCTTCCTTTACGAACATATGTGCCCGTATGGGACGTATCACCACACGCACCCCGTCTTCTTCTTTGGGTGTGTAGGTAACCTTAGGCAGTCCTTTGCCAAAAACCACGTTGGCGGACAGGAACCCTTGCTTGACGGCTTCCTGCTTGCTCATCAGACGGTACTCATAACGCACCTTATCCCCCTGCTTATGCTCTATCTCTACCTCTACCACTTCGGCTATATGTGATGCCCCTTGGATGATAAGACGGTTACCCCGTACCGAGCGGCTCTTGCTTGCAAACATACGGCTAAGCCCTTCGTGCACCGTCTCTATCAGAGAGGGGAATGCTATGTTGTCAGGTTTTTTCAGTATGTCAAGCAGAGCAGCAGAACCATCAAGCCCACGTACCGAATGACGTATAGTATAAGTAATGATGTCCTGAATGAACCGGCGCAGCGGCTTCTTGTATTCTTTACCCACAAACTCGTTCCTTATGGTAACCACGTCTTCGTCAGCAAGCGACATCGTCATGTAAAGCTTATTCAGCGTCTCCAATACCACATCGGCGCGATTGACCTCATCAGCCGACTTCAATGCTTCAACCATCGATTTCAGCTCACTGACAAGTTGTGTGTCGCTGCCATCCTTTAACGCCTCCATATTGCGGGCTATCTCAGAAGCAAGGACATCAGAGATAGCACTCAGGTTGTTTTCTATGATTAAAGAGAATACTTCTGAAATGCGGTCAAACAACTTAGCGTTCACCCCGCTGCCTTGGAACACGTTACGGTGCTGCGAGGGCGACTTGATACGTATGTTACCCAGCTTCTGGAACAAGTAGGTTACCATGCCGTAGCCCGTCACGTCTGCAGGCACACCCTTCGCATCCAGGTCCTTATCCTCCGCCAACTTATCTACATCTACCGCCACGTAGTCTTTACTGTTCTTTGAAGCCGACTCAGGCATGATGCCGAGGTACTTCAAGCGCGGCATGTGGCGACGTACTATTTCAGCCATCTCGTCTTGAGTGTCTTTGTCTCTCATACGGTCAAGCATGTGTACCGCCGCCAAGTTCTTGTTTTTATACCGCTCCATCCCTTCGTCGTATAGCGACTTCATCAGATCGCTTACCTCTTTTTTGAGAGCACCGTCGTCGGTTTCAAATAGGCGGTCAAAGATGGCAAACAGACGTTCGCTCCCATTATAGGCAAACCCGGGGGGTAATGGGAAGTGGGCGTGTTTCAGGAAGACGGTCTTACCACCAAGCCCGCTGTCGGTTTTAGAAAAGGCGTCCTTATAAGGACCGGGTTCGTAACGGTCATAACCGAGGATGGGTGACGCCACATAAGGCAACATGAAGCCGCCACCGTCATCAACGGGGGTCTCAGGGTCACCTACTACCCCAATCTCAGACAGGTGAAGCAGCTGGTTATAACCGTTCGCCAACGAGCTCATATAATCATTACCTTCGGCAAGGGCTTCCGCTCCTTTGAAGAAGTCTTTAATAGTTTTATCCTTAGTGATGATGAAACGCCACTTAGCGGGTGGTTGATAGTATTTGTTCATCACGGGGAGAGTGCGGCCCGTCTGCACCGCCACATAACGTTTTACCATCGTCTCCACGTTCTTATAGGCAAGTGGGTTACCCATGAATGCCACCGCCGTATGGAAGAAGTTGAGCTCGTTATGCAATGCTTGCAAAGTGCCTAAGTCAAGCTTGCCGGCATAACCCGTCTTGAAATATTTAACCTCTTGCTCACGACGCAGCGTCACTTCCTCTTCCCCGGTGATGGAATAGGGAGCCCCTTTGACTTCGAATTTTGCATTCGACGGGGCATTCCTCAGCATGAACAAGGTGAAGAAACGGGACTTGAGGTTCGGGAACTTGGTATAGAAGGTAGGTGTGAAAGAGAAAGGGCTTAGGTTATAATCACCGGCAGTAAGCAACAACAGTTCGAATAGATTAGACAGCATACCCATATTTATGTTGCCGTCCTTATCTATAAGCTTTGATATAGGATATGACTCCATTAAATCCTCTTTCATCCCTTTCTTTAAGGATATGCCGGTATCTTCGGTGTATAGTTTCCACAAATGACTTTCAGACTTGCCTTCATTTATGGCTTTCACTATACTTTCAATGCCTGCCTTGGAGGGGATGAACGCATAAAGGATAGTATCTATCTCCTCTTTGAACGGCATCTCACGCCAACGTCCATCCTTCTCGTTTTCGAGTATATCCATGAGCTCGCCACGAGGGACATAACCGGCATTGCCATATTTTGCCAAAGACACACCGCGTAAAAAGTCAGGGCGTTTGGATATGATATAGCGTTTTAATTCGGTAACGAACTTATTGGACAATCGCTCCGCTATATCTATTTTCTTTTCATAATCACGGGCACCTATGTGACGTATGTTAAAGTTAATGCTGGCAATATTGCTATTACCGAAGGGCTTATCAATAAGCGCACTTATATCCCGTGCCCTGCCTTCTTTCATTAACGGAGCAAAAGTAGCTATCACCTCTCTTGCAAACTCGACACGCTCAGAAAGTCTTTCCAATGAGTCAGGATATTTCAAAGATTTGGAGCCGAGTTCAGGATATGCTTTTTTGAGTAAATCATTAAAATGACCGCCTACAAATAAATATTCATCCAGATCAACTAATATGTCACCACCCTCTGCATGTTTAGATATCCTCTCCACTTGTTTGCTTATAAGCTCATACAAGGGTTTGGGGTCTATTCCCCCAAGGGAAAGCAAACCATCGATGATGGATATGGTTACCCCCAAACGCTCTATTGAAGTGTGTTTTCTATCACTTTCTTTATTTGTCAATCGTTCACTCCTGTATCTTTCTAATTCACTTTCTATGTTTACCCCCGTCATATCCTCCACGGGCTTGATTATACTTCTTGATACCCGATTCAAGAATACCGCCCCTCCTATGCCTTCCCATCTCCATATATCCAAATTTCTTTTGGGCAGTGACGGGGTATTCAGTACAGGCATCTCCCCTTCTTTTAGCCCCATGTCTTTTCGTTCCTCACGGGTGATGCCTGCCAACCGGCGTACGACAGCGGCACGCTCTTCCGGAGTGTTGGCTTTCACTTTGTTTACTTTACCAAAATACCATCCGAGGCGGGTCGTGTCCCCTGTCTCTATGTATTTTATCATCGACTCATAGATGTCCGCCTCTATGGTCATCATGGCATAATAATTATCCCCTTTCATCTTATACCCTTTACGGGCATAGATGTCGGATACCACGCCCGTACCTTCCGGCGATTCGGAACGCATCATGGTACGGTACATATCAAGGTCTTTTATTGCCGAACGCAACAAAGACAAAGTTATCTCTGTCTCTGTCTTAGTTGCTTCTGCAACCAACTGTGCCGGTAGACTTATCTTGCCATTCTTTACCTCATATGCCAACTTCTCTACAAGACCTGCCTTACGCAAAGCAACTACCCCCTCTTCCCCTTCCAAGGTGTCAAAGAAGCGATTAATCACCTCTATCTTAGCTGCCACATCCTCATAATAAGGGCCTGATGCAAGCCGTTCCAAATCGAAAGAGTTGCCAACAACCTTCTTTATCTTATCCCCCAATTCTTTGTTTACAAGGAGCATGTTTAGTATCTCATGCACCACTGCTTTAAAATAATCACGCCGCAGCTTGTAGTTCTCCGGCGCGTCATAACCGGTGGTGGAGTTCAGGTACAAGTAGGTATTACGCCCCACTGCGGGGAAAGTCATTACCCCCATATAAGAAAGCAGGGCGTAGTCGGCAGGGTAAAGGTCGGTTACGTCATGGTCTTTCCCGTCAACGATACTCTTTACTTTGGTGATAACGGCAGCATCGCCACGGAACCGGTTAGAGCCAATGACGGGATGAAGCATGCCGTCGGGTGTCTTTCGAGTAATCCCTTTCAACTCGGGGACGTATTTGAACAGGCGAGGACCTATACCGTAAGCATACAGCCGTGATATGTTATGAGCGATAGAGTGCTGTGAATAGAGGGCTTTACGTTTAACACCTGCTCCACGCTCGTTTATCTTTTGTATGCTGTTTGAAAGCAGCATATTGCGCGAGCGCAAAGATAACTCATTAAGCCCCACCGTCTTGATAACGTACTCCCGGAGGTCATCTACATCGGAAGCCCTATGCTCAAAGAACATATAAAGAGGAGATGATGTATTAGCTGCTACCGTCAGTGCCGTCTTGATAGTAAGAAGAACATCTCTTTCGGTATCCCCGGTTAATGTTATATAAGAGGAAACATTGTTGTATATGTCAGTTATAGCCTTATTATACTCTTCGTTGACGAGGTCTTTTAACTCATCTTTAAGGTATTTTTTTAATACTTCTATGTTGTTTTCTTCTGCGTATTTAGACAAAGACTCTATTACACTATCGCTAATTACACTATAACCGTTGTAATGTCCATTTAAGCTTAAAAAGAAAAATTCTTCCCCCGCTTTTATTACAGCATATGAATACCCGTGAACCGAAAAAAGAGTACCTATAACTCCGTCTTTAAACTCTCCTGTCTTGCTGTTATAAATATTTTTACTAGCATGGAAAACATGAGAGTCAAGCACTTCCCATACAAAAAGTCCATTGGATACACCGGCGTCACTTACAAAGTGATACTTCCTATCTATAGCCTTAATATCACTAAGCTCGGCCGCATCTATCAAATCTATCTTTTTAGCTCCTGCTTTAGCTAAATGCTTAATCGCATTTAACATATCCTTCTCAAACGGGGCAATAGATTTTTGTCCTAATTGTAATGTTACTTTTTTATCATTGTAAGACAAATACGACAAGTAATGCGTCTTACTTGATTTATCAAATAGTGAAGCCAATGCCCCCACATTAGGCGTATAGTATTCTTTAACACTTTTAAGCTTATCTAAATTACTAAGATAACCTTCAAATTCGCCCTTCTTGATAAAGAAGAAATTAAATAAGGTATTCAATATATCCTCAGTAAATGAAGTAGATACATTTACTACCGTATCTATGTCCTTAACCAACTGCCCCGTATCAGTATCAGAACGCTTAATAGTATTGCTGAGAGATACAGATACACTATCATATTTAACATAGTTAAATAAAGTAGTTATTATCTTCTGCAATATAAAGACTCTTTTGTTAAATTCTTTTTCCGTTTTTTTACGGTATTCGCTAAATGCCTGCTCGAGTTTGGCAATATAATCTCTCCCATCTTTATCAACACCTAGTAGTTTGAACGCCTTTTTCAAAGGGGGGAGCAAAGAGCTCAATGCAGACTCTGATGGGTCTTTATCAAAAGCACCAAAGAATGGTGTATTTTGATAAGCAGGCAAGATGTATTGGTTATAAAAAGCATATACCAAAGCATACAAATCAGGTCTTGTGGACCCGACGATTAAAGCTCCATACTGAAATGCTTTGTCATATATTTCAGGTGTAATCTCTTCGCCCGCAGCACGATTCATTTCTATGTAGTCATGAGCATAGTTAATTACATCCTGCAAAGCACGGGCATAAAAATCTATATTTGAACCTGCATAATGAATGGCAGCGGATTGAGTACTGTTGGGCTTTTCAATAAAAGATACCCCTTTCCTATAAAAGTCAACATATGGGTTATTTGTATAATCTAATGTAACCAACTTAGCAGATGGCACATTATCTGCCGATACCTGCTTTATATAATTAACCCTATTCTTAGCTTTGGATAATACATCATCTACGAAATTTAATACCTCCTTCAAATCTGCTCCTTGTTCGACAAATGCCTGTATTGCTCTTATTAAACTTTCCCCTTTAACAAACCTATTACTGTATTGATTATCCCGTACCCAATCTATTGTTCTGCTAGTATCGGGTTCATATACCCCTTTGTCTTTGAAAAAGTCATCTAAATCCCCGGATTTAAGATCCGGCTTAATTAGCCCTTCAATAGCCATACGTAGAGCTTCCGACAGGGAGAATGTTTTCTTTTCATCTATATCACGCCAAGAGGTAGCTTCCTCATCTTCCAGCTCCTCTAACAAAGTCTCAATAGAATCAAATACGTCGCTTACATCTTCATCGGAGAAAGTAACCGACTGATTAGATTTGAGGACTAATTTGGTTACTTTGTTCCCCTTCTCATCTATCTCTTCAACTCTCTCATACAGTTCGCTGTCATCATTAGGCAAGAGAGTACTTGCCTCTTTCAAGAATATCTTATAGACCTGAGTCATGCCGGGCATCTTCAGCATGTCCCTAAAGTACTCTTCATTGTCTATAGCCATGGCATTGAGGAACATGCCAGCGGCAAACACATTATAAGAGCGACCGCTGTTGGCATCA
>BPHB01000019.1 GCA_026003335.1 Chitinophagales bacterium
GTAGGGCTGGAGTAGAAAGACAAAAAAGCCGGGATGATGATCCCGGCTTTTAGTTTTTCACCTTCTTTTTCATATAAGAAGCGAATTGCCGTAATAATCCATAATAGCCTTCAATGGCATTTACCTTGTGTTTTGCAGGCATCTTTGCAAAGCTGCTTATAACTTTAGCTACCCTCTCACTGCTCTTTGCGCCTCCCATATGGCGGGTCCGGTATTCTCGATAATATACTGGATCTATTTCTTGCCATGAATTCTTCACCTGCATTTCTTCAATTGCTCGCTTCAGCTCTTCTTTAGTGCGTACCATCCGTAAGAAATGCCCATCGGGTTCAAAGTCATAATTAAGCGTTTCTCCATGTGGGTTATAGTATATTGCCGGACGTCCCATCGCAATTGCTTCATGAATCAAAGAGCTAAACCTGGAGATTAATAAAGAAGAGCTTTGTAGCTGCTGATGTACTTTTGCCGCATTCGAACCTATTACATGTGGGTTATTAATAGGACGTGGCTCTCTGGGATGTTGAGATATGAAATAAGGAATTTTTAGCTCTTCTAATGAGCTGGTAATATCGTCTAACCACCAATCTCGCACATCCTCATGAATGCCATAGGTGAAGTTGGAGTTAATCATTACATAGTCTTCACTGGGGCGGGGAATGGCGGTTAGATGCTCATAGCGGGGATTGCCTGTAATAAAAAACAAACGACGTGGTAGCAAGGTAGTGGTTTTTACCCCTTGAACCAAGGGGTAGGTTGCTCTTTCCATTCGCCTCATTGGAGTATTAAAGTCAATAATAGACTCTTGCATACAAAAAGTAGGCTTTCCAAAACTTTGAAAGATATAGTTTATATATTTTTCCACATGCCCCCAATCTACTGCAAACAGCAGGCAGTCACTTGCATCCAGTATTGCTTTTGACAGTTTTTCCGCTTCTATTCCATTATTTCTTAAAGCAGACACAGCCCCTTCATCTTTCCAAGGGTGATAGAAGAAGCGCATTTGAGGTAAATGACGATACACCGGCAACAACAATTGAACAATTGTGTCACTGGATGGATAGGCTGCAATTGAGCTCTGCACGGAAGTTGATGGCGTTGGAATAGTTTCGAACCCTAAAGTGCAATTACTTTTTGGTAGCACCTCTACCGCCCGGCTAAACAAAGACTCTTCTACTATCCATTCAGTTGAAGAGTCATAATAATTACTGAGTGTGTCAAGTACTTCATCTGTATCTACCCAAAATGCTTTTGCATGGGGGTGCTCTTGTAGTGCCTTTTGTACAAAGGGCAAGTTTGAGTGGAATAAGTATATTTTCATTTTGTATTATTTTTTTTCGTTGTTAAAACATCAGCAAAAATAAAAACAAAGCCAGTAGCCAACTTAATATAATACCCCAAAGTGCTTTTTTATTGATATCCTGCGGGCGGATAGGTAAGTGGCGATATACCAAAGAGGCAGAGTAGCCGACATAAAAAATATTTCCCAGCAATAAACTAAGGGGAAATGCGGTTAACCCAAGCAAAGGAAAAGTAATAAATAAAGAGCATAGATGTATAATACCTGCTACCCCATTAGCTATGTGCCACAGTATGTGATTAGAGAGACTATATAGTTGCAAATGCATAGCCCCATAGCGCTCAATACCGTAAGCCAATACCAGTAAAAACCACACTGTATTGCTCACAAAGCCGGCCTCACTTTGCAGTAGCTGCAGCACCCACTCATGCAAGAAGCCTACTGCTACTGTAGCAGAGGCAAACACCAGCAAACTCATCCATATCCCTCTGTAAGCTATCTGGGTTAGCTCCCTCCACTGATTGCGGGCATACAGGATAGTCATTTCAGGCAAGCGACTATAAAAAGGAGCACGTGAGAAGTCTGAAATGGTACCTATTAACTTTACTGCCAACTGATACGCCCCTGCTTGCGCCAAAGGAACAAACTTCACCAACATAAGCGCAGAAGCCCTCACTAAGCCGGTACCCGCCAGCAACCCTATACCACTGCGCCATACTGCTTGCCACACCACATTGAATATATTTTTATCGAAGGGCATTATCTTTAAGTGTGGCAGCTTTGAGCGAACTAAGAATGCATTTCGCACAACCGTAAGCACATACCAAGTGCATTGCACCACAATTACCCAGTAGATATTACGAGTCAGCAGATAAGTAATGATGGCAGATAGCAGACCTAATGAGCCAAAGAGGATTTCCCAACGATTTAACAAAGCTATATGGTTGGTGCCGGTAAGCGTGCTGATATAAAGATTTCCAAACAAACGTGCCCCCCCGCCTAAAATCAAAAAAAGTAGCGCCCACAACATTTCATAACGATATGCGTCAAAAGACTCCAAGCCTTTTAGCTCAGGATAGAACACAAAAGCACTATACAACAACACCAACACAACAGCTGCTATTGCCAAAAACATATAAATGCGCCTTGACACCCCATAAATTTTCCCCATCAAATCCCAATTAACAGCTCCGTGCTCTGCCGGTAGCAACTTACCGTGCTTATCTACATCCAGGCGCCGGACCCCGGCAAAAGCATAAGAGAAAGCGCGTGAAAAAGACTGCATAAGTCCTAAGTCAAAGATGAGCAGAAAGTCAATCATTGTCTGAAAGGTCATCCATATGGATACTTCTTCCTCAGGGGACTCATGCAGAATCAAAGGCAACAAAAAAGCCCATCCCCCTAATTTCACCAAAAAATTACCCCAGGTGGTGAAGGTAGGGGAATGAAACAGTCTATAAAATACTTTTTTTAGCTTTTGTCGCATTGTATGAAAGGGAGGTTATCCGGGAAAGTTAAGCGTTCCCCTCCTGAATCATGCGTAACAGGTTGTTCACAGCCATTAGCCCTTGACGTTCCACACTCTGAAAAGTACGCGAGCCAATATGTGGGGTAATAATCACTCTATCTAAGGCTTTTAAAGGATGGTTGGGCGGCATAGGCTCCTCATCTAACACATCGGTGCAGTAGCCTGCCAAAATATCTTCATTCAAAGCCTGTATAATAGTTTCATTGCTAACCAAACCTGCCCGCGCTGTATTGATAAGCAGCAACCCTGCTTGATTGGCCGCTTTCAATAGTTCGATATTGATAATGTTTTGAGTTTGAGGGGTCAAGGGTAAATGCAAACTAAGTACGTCAATTCCCCGCAGTAAATCTGTAAGTGAATCAGCTACTACAAGGTTGTGAGTTTCCACAAAATTTTTGTCTATCTGAATGTCATATACTTTCACATTCAACCCAAAGGCTTTTAAAAGTGCCGCGGTTTCTTTACCTATGGCCCCCAGCCCCAGTATGCCGGCTGTTTTGCCTTGCACCTCATGACCAACATAGCGCACCCATTTGCCTGCTTTGGTAATGTTGTATTCAAGATGAATATGGCGATAAAAACACAGCATCAGAGCCATGACATGCTCGGCTACCGCTCTGCTGTTCACGCCGGGGCAGTTGGTCACTTGAATACCCAAACGCTTGGCTGCCTCCAAATCAATCTTATCAAGTCCCACACCATACTTAGATATATATTTTAGACGCCCTGCTTTGCCTTTTTCAAGCACTTGTGCATTAAGCTCATCATCACCACAAAGTAAAGCATCGAACTTATCGATAACAGGCAATAGTTCTTCTGCTTTGAGCGGCCCCCGCATGGTTTCTATCTCAAAACCTTGAGCATATAGAAGATCTTGATGCTTACCGGGTGTATCTTGAAATGAAGTTGTTGTAAGTAGTACTTTCATTATGCCATTAGTTCTATAAGTTGCTCAAAATCAGCAAAACGCAATCCATTAAAGTCGTAAAACAGTGCTTTGTTATCTTCATGCACCCGCAGGGCAAAGTGTAAATTGTAGGCTTTGGCAGCCTCGTAATCAGAGGCGGCATCGCCCAAAAAGAGGGTTTCTTGCGGATGCAAAGCATATTTTTCCAGTAAAGCTTCCACCCAACTCTTTTTGTTGGTTGGCGATCCGCAAATTTCCACAAAAAAATGTTCTATCCCACGTGCTCTTGCAATTTTTTTCATTTCTTCTGTTGGTGTTCCGGTGATAATCCAATAACGGCATTGGTCTTGAAAACGCTCAAGAAACTTTCTTGCTCCACGTACCTCCGGCGAAGCGATTACCCCTTGGACCACCAACTCAGAAAACTGCCGGGCTAAGCGCTGCACTTCCTCCTCACTAATTGATTTGCCCAGAAAATCCCGGTGATAGATTTTGAACTTCTCATAACGCGAAACACCTCCATTCTCGAGATGATGCTTCATTACCTTCTGAGCCACCAACTCTCCATAGGGTAAGTATAACTCATAAAAAGCTTTGGTTTTGACATGTAAAGAATCGGCAAGAACACCGTCAAAGTCAAAAAAAATATTCTTAATCTGATTCATTTTAATTGTACTCATGGCTCTATTCATTGCAAAGAAAAAAGTACTCGTTCTCTAAGGAAAAGTTTTGTAATAAAAAATCAACCGGGTATTTTGGAGGCTTTCGATGGGGCGCATTCTCTAACAGTGCAATTTTTTGCTGCCCACCTATAACCCACATACGCTCTTTTGCTGCTCCTAATACGGGTAAAGTTAAAGACAAGCGAGGTCCTATACCGGGCACTTCCATACCAATCACCCATCGCCTCTGCTCTTTTAAAGCATCAGGACATGTGGGAAAAAGAGAAGCTATGTGCCCATCTGCTCCCATTCCCAGCCAAATCAAATCAAAAGAAGGCAAATGATTGGAGGTAATGGGCACGTGCTTTTGTAAGATCTGCTCATAGTTGCTTGCAGCTTGATGCAATGGCAAGTTTACCGGATAGGGAAACAGATTTGCCGTCGTATATTGATACAGTAAATGATGGGCATGATAATAATTGCTTTGTTTATCCTTCAATGATACATACCGCTCATCCACCCAAAAAATATTCACCTGCTGCCAGTCCACTGCATCCAAATATTGCCGGCGAATACGTTCCCATATTGCCAAGGGGGTACTTCCTCCCGATATTGCTACATTCACCCTGCGTATAGGCGACAAATCAGCTATTTTGGTCTGCAAGCGCTTGATAAAATGGCTCGCTACTGCTTCATAAAAAGTATCGCTACTGTTATAGTATGCAACATGTTTATTATTATTCATATCACCTCTTTCCCATTTTCATATACTGCCTTAATACAGCGCAAAAGCCCTTGCCCCATATCAATATAGGGGTTGGCAATAAGCTTTTTACTTACAGCCGGCTCAAAGGAGTAAGGCGTATATTTATAATGATGTTGATAGCCGTCTCCTTTCAGACGTATATCAAGCTTGGTGTTTAAAATTTCCTCTATCATCAAGAACAGTTCTTTACGGCGCATACGCTCAAGCCCCGTGAGTACAATATGCTCGTTTTCATACTGCTCTGATTCAATGATATCTACCGAAAGACGGGCCGCATCTTGGGCATGAATGTACTCTCTCACTTCTTCGCCATCCCCTTCATGTTCTATCTTCCCTTCCTTTACCGCTCTATACACTATTTTATATATGTAGTTATTGTCGAATGGCTTTTCGGAATAAATAGAACCGTACCTCAAAATAGAAAACGGCAACTGAAAGCGTTTATAATATTCTTCTACTATTTTTTCTGAGGCGAGTTTACTAATGCCATAAAAAGATCCCTTACTGTTCATGGCATAGGCACTACTTGCAAATATAAAGCGCCTCACCTGTTTGATATACTTTACACAAGCATCCAAAATATTGATATTTCCCATTACATTTAGCTCCATAGTACGATATGGATGATGAATCGCCTTGTCTAAATTAGCAAAGCCGGCGAGATTGTATACCCAGTGTGCTTGTGACCTCTCGACGCACACCTGAACCTGTTCAGCATCTAAAATATCACAATGCATAAATTCCAGATTGTCGTAGCCGGCCAACTCTTTTGGCAAAGGGCTAATATCGCAAGCCGTTACCTGGTAGTTTCTATTCACTAACTCCTCAACTAAGTAACTCCCCAGGAATCCACACCCGCCAAAGACAATCACTCTTTTATTCTCCATTATCTTCTTTTGTTTTAGCACGCAAATATTGCATTCCTCTTCTTGCACTATCTCCTAAGAAGAAAAAGTCTAAACTATATGCCAACAATGTATATCCTTGTGCTATACGGCTTTCAACCTCTGCGGGGTCTGACTCGATGACATGAAAACCCAATGGTTTTTTCATACGGCGAGTCACTTCTATCACCCGTTGCAAAGCAGCTTTCACATCCTCGCGATGATATTGACCGGGGTAGCCCATAGAAGCCGACAAGTCATATGGCCCCACGATGATGCCATCAATGCCCTCCACGGATAAGATGGCTTCCAAGTTCTCTACTGCCTGTATATGCTCTATCTGAGCAATCACAACTGATTCACGATTCACCCATTCCACATACTCTTGAAAGCCAATTCCATACTTTTGAGCCCTTGACAATCCCACGCCTCTTCGTCCTACCGGAGGATATTTTACATAGGCAACTGCTTGTTCTGCTTCCTCTCGTGTTTTAATCATGGGCACAATGACGCCATCGGCTCCCGCATCCATTACACGTTTAATCACTACTTCCTCATTCTTACTTACCCGGGCTAAAGCTGCCATGTTGTTGGCCTGAATGCAGGCAAACAAGGTCTGGGCAGTTTCTATACTAACGGGGCTATGTTCCAAGTCAATGACCATCCATTCAAAGCCAGCAGTTGCCAATATTTCAACGATTGAGGGATGGCCTATCGTAATCCATGTTCCTAAAGTGAGCTCGTTATTTTTTAGTTTTTGTTTTAGAGTATGTGTCATATTTCTTATCTATCTTTTCTCAGTACAGTATACAAGGTTTCTGCCAGCAGGAAGTCCTGGGGCTCGTCTATATCAATCGCTTCCAACTTATCAACCTCAAAAAGAAGGGGCTTTTTTCCAATGCGGTTATTTCCTGCTTCTTGAAAGGAGCGTTTAGAAAATATGTAGAAGTTAGAGTTCTCTTCATACACAGGAGGCAAATCTTGTGTACGTAGCAGCTCTTCCGGATTATGATTTATCGGGCGTCCATCACCCCAATATAGCCTTGTTTGCAGCCTTGTAACAGAAAAAAGAGAGTCATGTTTATCCATATTTTCAAAATAAACCTCTATCGCACGACTCATCGTTGTTGTTGACAATAAGGGGTTAGTGCTATGCGTCTGTAAAAAATATTCACCTTCGAGGACCGATAAATCATAGGCGATAATCTTATTCATCGACACAAAATCACCTTGAATTTCTTTGGGTCTATCTATAATCAACACATCCGGGAAATGTTTCTGAATATCTGCTTTCAAAGCCTCCCCATCTGTATTGATGGCCACTTTTTCTACATAGGGACAAGACAAAGCTGTTTCTACAATATAATGGTATAAAGGACGCCCATGAAAGGGTTTCATATTTTTATTGGGCACTCGCTCAGAGTGCCCTTTCATGGGTACAAGCACTGTTACCTTTTGCATATGTTTTTATTTTAAGCTTTCTGCAAAATCACAAAAACCGTGCAATTATTTTTTATCAATTGCAGGCAACCAATACCACAGGCTGCCTATCCACATATACCACACAATCCCCTTCTGGTTGCTCAGATAGCAATCTACCATAAGTGCCACAAAGAATGCCACGGATTGAAGCACATACCAATAATTGCCCCGCCGGATGCTCCGGATTACCGGATAGAGAAATACGGCAAGCAAAAGGAGCAGCCCTATTAGCCCGTGCCGCACAGCCTCTTCCAAAAATTCATTGTGTGTGCTATATCCCTGAAGCCAGTCCCAGTCATTGGCAGTATAACAAGCATTCAGAGCTTGTGTAGCATCGCCGGTGCCTACCCCAAAAAGAAAGGTTTGCCAGTCTTGTGTCCATACTTCCACGCCGCAATGCCATTGCCCCAAGCGGTGGTAGAAGCTGTTTTTTAAAAATGCTAGAATATTATCAAAAGGACTCTGATAATTAAGAAGATAGTTCAACTTAAAAGAATAAGAAGTTTCATCCCAAAGATGAATAGCCAGTACAAAAGAAACGAGTAACAAAGGTACCCCTATGCCCCAAAGGGCGACAATAAGTTTTTTACTTAGCACTCTTAATATTACCGCCATCACAATAATAGCAAAAATAGCCAGGATAGCCCCTTTTGCATTTGCCATTATAATTCCTGCTAAAAAAATTACGATTCCTACTCCATATAAGCCTTTGAACAACCAATTATGAGACTTAGATGCCACAAGGGTTGCTATTAGTATGGCGGAGCACCAATACATCCCAATGAAACCATGATGAAAAGGCGCGGCCTCAGTAATTAATTTCATAGATAGAGGCTCTCCTGCAAGATGGGATTGATAAATATTCCATATAAAAACGCCAAGTGCTAGCGAAGCAGATAGCAGAAAAGACATGAGTAAGAAATATTTTTGCTTAATCTCATATCTTACTGTTGCCCACATCCAAGGCACCAATACAAGCAACATGTGCACTTCCAAGTTGAAAATACCTTCGCTATAATCGGCAGTCCACAGCAGCCCTATGGCAAACAACGCATACCATAACCAATGCAAAAGCATCCAAGGACGCCCTCTCCACTCATGCCATGCCGGCCGGTAGTAAATATTGTATAAAAAGGTCCATAACATTAGCAGAAGCGTGCACGCTCCATTGAGGTGCTCATGCCAGGGCAGTGAAGCTATCACCAAAATGAGCAATACGAAATATACTTTCTTATTCAAAATTGCCTTCATATGCCTTACGATAAAGCTCTGCCATTTGCCGGGCATTGAAATGTTGTTCACATAGACGCCGCGATTCTTTTCCCATGTGAGCTCTTTTTTCTTCCGGTGCCTTCAGCAAGTCATGCAAAGCGGCAACAGCTTCGTCGACTTTATCGAACAAGAAACCATTTTGGTTTTCTATTACTAAATCTTCATTTCCGACACACCGGTGTAAAAGCAAAGGTTTCTCGCACATCATGGCTTCCAAAACTGCAAACGGCAGCCCTTCCCATAAAGCGGTAGATAAATACACATCGGCCTGCTTGAGCAGGGCTATCACCTCAGCCTTGGGAAGCCAACCGGTAAGCTCTATGTTGGATGCGGTAAGTTCGTGGCTAAGCTCACCTTCACCCACCCAAATAAAACGCAGGTGAGGCTCTTGCTCAAACCGTTGTGCAATTTGGTTGAACATAACCGGGTTTTTCTGTATGGAAACCCTTCCCACAGTAAGTACTACCTTTTCTTCCGGCTTGTTCTTTAGCTTTCTCGTTACCGGATACTCTTCCGGGCAAAAAGCCGTACCATTATTGATATAAGTTGCACGAATGCCTGCCTTCTTCATCAAGGCAGCCTCGGAAGCCCCACAGGCAATGACCCTGCCGGCATAAGCCGCAGCCACCCACTCAAGCAGCACATAAAACAGTCGCTTTATCTTGCTAACATCTTGGCGTGCAAAAGCAAGCCCATTAGGCGTATAAATAAGCCGCTTCCTGGGCACTACGCCTCTTAGTGCGAAGCGGCCCAAGAAGCCGGCTTTGGATGAGTGCAAGTGAATCGCCTGCACGGTATGCTCTCGTTGTATTTTCTTTACAATACGGCGAAGGCTACGGAATGCTTTCCAGTCCATTATTGGGTGTACTTCCCGCTGAGCAAAAGGCCACTCCACAAAACCGGCATTCTCCGGGAACTGTTTTCGCACAGCGTCTATATCAACCCCTCTTTTACCATAAATGATGATGTGTCGATATCCGGGTTGATTTTTTACTATCTGTAGAATAAATTCAATAATTCCTCCACCAAATGCTTCTGCTACATGAATGACTATCAAGTTGTTATTTAACATACTATTTACGATAAACAAGCTGCTTTATTTTGGAAATCAGACTATAAGGCAAAAACATTAAAGTTGTTAACTTGATAATGCCTAACCACCAATAAGGATTTAGCACACTTTTATTATCCCACAAAATTCTCATTCGAGAGCGCAGTTGCTTTTTTCTGTTTCCAAGCGATACCCCTTTATCATCAAATATCGTCTTTAAGAGTACTTCAGGAAGTACAGCAGTAGGATAACGCTTAGTAATCTCAAAATAAAGGGCATAATCGTCGGCAGTAGGGTATTTGTTAGGATACCCTCCTATCTCCTCCAAGGCAGCCCTTTGAATCATTACTACCGGCTGAATAAATACTGCGGAGAGAAAAATCTCTTTCTTTATTTTCTTGTAATCAGCAGGAGGCGCATAACAGTATAAAAATTGACCAAGGTTATTGTAAAAATCTACCCATCCTCCTACTAACATCACTCCTGGATGCTCGGTAAAAAAGTGCTTTTGTTTACTTAGCCGATAGGGCATACATAAGTCTTTACAATCTAAACGTGCAATGTATCTGCACTCTGGCATCTCGTTATAAATAAAGAGTAGGCCATAGTTGGCAGAGTCCTCTGGGCCAGAGTTATATTCCTTAAACAAAACGGTCAAATCAAGTTTGTCGCTAAAGCGTTGCTTTAAGTAATTCACATCCGGTTTGAGCTCACTTCCATCATCTACCACTACCACCTTCACCTTTTCATCCTCTTTTATCGAGTCAAGTGTATGCTCTAATCCTTCTGGATCATTATAATGAGCAATCAAAACCACAACATCTTCTAACATAATTGGCAAAGTAATTTCTTCTTTTAAAACAGAAAGCCCAGATTTAGGTTTTGCCCGCAGTACTAGCAAAAAAGATGCCTAATATAACTTGAGCATGTATCTCTATTCCGGTCATCTGCACCATTCCCATGGGTACAAAAAACAAAAACAGATACGTCGCGATGGGATCCTGCCCTCTTGTTCGTAAAAATGCTACAATCACACGCCATACCATTAATAAGAAAAGTATCAGTCCTATAACCCCTAAGTCACCCCATACCTGAAAATACATGTTATTAAGGTCATTTTCAAAGATATCTACCCCTTTCATCCTTTCTATGAAAAGGATGCTATTACCTACTCCAACCCCCCATAACCCTTTGGTTTTTTCCAACATTTCTAAAAAGCTAAGCCAAAGGAAAGCGCGTCCTTGTACTCCTAAATCTTCTTGCGAACCTGTACTCAATAACCGACGTATCCCGTAAAAGCTATCCCCAACATGACTCCAATCTACCCAGAATAACATAAATATTAGCCCCGTGCCTCCTAATAGGAGAAGAGCCTCACGATGAATTTTTCGGTCATATTGGCCCCATATATGAATCATCAACATAATGATGGCAATAACCACCGCTGTACGAGTTGCATATAACAAAGCAAACATTAACCCCAAGCCCCATACAACAACAAAAGAATATTTTCTATTAATAAACAAAGCACTGGATAAGACCAGCCAGGTGGCCTCCACATTTACTCTTCCGGCATAGAAGGTATATATTTCAGGATGTCCTTTGGGATTCTGCATAAACTCAATAAAAGCATCTCGATATACCCAAGCTTTTATGATAACTGCCACGAATAATATCCAAGTGGCTACTCTCAAAATGGCAAGCACAAGCCGCTTTGATAACAAGTAAGTGCATGATGCACTCACTATTACTATTAATACACTATAAAAATAACGATTCAGTATCCTATTAGAATCAAAATCTAACACCTGATGTATAAAAGCAGAGTAAATAATTGCCCAAGAAATAAACCCCCAATAATAAGCCGGAATAAGACGCAACCATAACTTCGTTCGAAAAAAGAAGATTCCGCCCCCCACCAATAAGGCAATTTGGTATAATTTAATTGCTCTTATCCCTGAGGAGTCAAGTGTTGCAGCAGACACATTAGGTAAAAAACCAATAACTGATAATAACTCCAAATGAACGAGCAGATAGAGTAAGAATAAATAGCTTATTAAAAAAAGCCTACTTCCACGTGCAGTAATTGCACTATTAGAAGACAATAAATCGCCTTGCATACTCCATCG
>BPHB01000020.1 GCA_026003335.1 Chitinophagales bacterium
TTTCCACCTCCACGCCAAAGACCCCGAAGCCAACCTGGTCGTGGCACCCAGCGACCACATCATCCTGAAGGAAGAGGCGTTTTTGAACCACATCCGCACGGCCCTGGCTTTTACCCGACGAGAAGAAGCCCTCTGTACACTCGGCATCACCCCCACCCGCCCCGACACGGGTTACGGTTACATCCATTATGACAAAACCGACCTCGACGGCATCCACCGGGTAATCGAGTTCGTGGAAAAGCCAAATGAATCCACTGCCCGCCGCTACCTGCAGTCGGGCGATTACCTGTGGAACGCCGGCATTTTCATCTGGCGCACCCACTCCATCCTGAAAGCATTCGAGACACATGCCCCAGAGATCTACCGGCTTTTCGAAAAAGGAAAAGACACCTATTGCAAACCGGAGGAAAAACAATTCATTTGCAGGAACTATCCCAACTCGCCCAGCATTTCGGTGGATTACGCCATCCTGGAAAAAGCCGAAAACGTTTACACCATCCCTGCAGATATTGGCTGGAGCGACTTGGGCACATGGGCATCCTTGCACCAGGAGCTGCCAAAAACCGACGGTGGAAACGTCCTCCAAGGGCAGCGCATCATCGCCATCGACACCAGCAACTCGCTCATTCGAACCAGCGGCGATAAGTTGGTGGTGGTGAGGGGCCTCGACAATTTCATCGTCGTGGACGAAGGCGACGTGCTCCTCATCTGGCCCAAAGACCGTGAGCAAGAAATCAAAAGGCTCACCTCCGAATTGCACGACAGATTCGGTGACCAATACAGCTGATCCACTGTCTCAACTTCGTTCCAACCCCCAAATAGCCAAACAAGTGAGACAATCCCGTTTTCCAATTGCCGCCAGTTGGCACAGCGAAACCATTTTGCATGAAAAAGGTGAAAATCCTCCACGTCGAAAATTCCTGTTGGGACATATACAAATTCCGCACGCCCATGCTCGAACAGATGAAAGAAATGGGCATGGAGGTCATACTGGTGGCACCACTGGATGAATATTTTGGAAGAATAGACACAGCCCTATACGACGGCTATATCGAAACAAATACCCTCAAAGCCCAACGAATTTCTCCCCTTGCAGATCTGCGCTATTTGTTGGAGTTAAAGAAAATCCTCCTTCGGGAAAAGCCCGACCTGGCATTGTTCTACACAATCAAGCCAAGCATTTACGGGGGATTTGCTTCCCAATGGACCGGTACAACTGCTATTGCGTTCTTAACCGGGCTGGGTTACACCTTCTACAATGGCAAATTCCTAAGGCGTTTGGTGACTTGGATGAGTAAAAAGGCTTTTAGGAGATTGGAGAAGGTAGTGGTCCTGAACAAAGACGATAGACAAAAGTTGATCGAAACAGGGGTCTGTGGGCCCGAGAAATTGTTCATCCTTCCATCAGAGGGGATAGACACAATTCACTTCAATCCAATGCCAAAGACGAATAACAGCGATAAATTTATTTTCCTATTCATTGGAAGACTTATTGCCGCAAAAGGAATAAGAGAATTAATAGCTGCGACCAAAGTGCTCAAATCCGAAGGACTAAATTTTGAATGTTGGATTGTTGGAGATTTCAACTATGCCAATCCTTCAGTCATTTCTCAAAAGGAACTGAATACATGGATCGCTGAAAAATACATCAGATACCTTGGACCGACAGACGATGTGCGACAATTCATTCGAAATGCAGATGTAATTGTTTTGCCATCTCATTTTTACGAAGGCAAACCACGAGTCTTGCAGGAAGCCATGGCCATGGCCAAGCCCATCATCACCACATTTACACCTGGCTGCCGGGAAATGGTGATTCATGGCGAAAATGGCTTGCTGGTGCCGCCCGGCGATGCCATGGCACTGTCCGAAGCCATGCGGTACATGATGGAATTGCCAAAGGAAGCCATAGAAAATATGGGGATTAATGGATTGAAACTTGTTGAATCAAACTATTCCGAAATAATTTGTAAATCGATCTTCAAAACGATAATTCTGCACAGTTTGAACACAAACGAGAAAAAGATAGAAGATAAATTATCTAAAGTTGGCACAACTGAAATTATGTAAATTATTTCTTAGCCATCTTGAAGAAGATTCTCATCATAGCTTATTATTACCCTCCAATTCCCTCAATTGGCTCACTCCGAAACTTTTATTTTTCAATGGAGGCAAATCGCATCTTCGATGAGATACATGTCATCTCATCAAAAAGTCTATTTGCCACTAAACTTGATCATCCACTAAGTCCAGATGTTAATTCACTTCACAGAATATATGCATTTGATTACAGATGGATTCTTCAATTATCAGCAAAACGATTCCATTTAGGTGAAGACATGAAAGAAAATACACTTACACTTTACATGCAAAAGTTGATCCATTCGTTGCCATTAAACATATTTATTGGCGAAGGAGGCTTTATTTACACTCTTTGCGCACTAATCACAAGCGTAAGATTAATAATCACACATAATATCAACTACATCTACTCATCATTTTCTCCAGCATCAGATCATGCAATAGCATGGTTATTAAAAATTATTTTTCGCAAAAAAGTCTTTTGGATTGCTGATTTTAGAGACCTGCCAGTAGACCCTCTTTTTAACAATTATCTCTTTCCGGCTCTACAGCATAAATTATGGAAGCGCATGTTGTCAAATGCCGATTTGGTAACAACTGTCTCATACGGATTAAAAAGATTTCTCCAAAACTACAATCAGAATGTAATAATAATTAGGAATGCAATCAGCCGATACATGCCAGTTTCAAATGGTAGATTCGTCAAAATGGATGAAAGTAAGTTTACGATAGCATACACAGGTTCCATGCATGGCAGGCATTCTGATCCTTCGTTACTTTTGCAAACATTGCAATACCTGATACATAATCGGTTGATAGATTCAACTAAGGTTGAATTGATATACGCTGGAAAAGACGGGAATGTTTGGAACAAGTTAATGAAACAGTTTAACCTGCTAGATATTTTTACAAACAAGGGCATATTGCCCCTCGATGATGCAATATACATTCAACGACATGCTAACATAAACTTAATGTTGACTTTTGCGAAGGAAAACTACAAAGGGGTAATCACAGGTAAATTTCCAGAATACCTTTATGCTGGCAAACCAATTATGGCCATAATCAATGGAAACAAAGACACTGAGCTGGAGAGTATATTCAATAAATGCAATCCTGGAATAATTTTATATAATGAAGAAAGCTACACAACGAAGTGCGCTGACTTCATCTTAACTCTATACAACGATTGGATTGAAGGAAAGTGGGAAAAACATTTAAAAACCAAATTAATTAAGGAGTTTTTATGGGAAGAAAACATTCGAAAACTTAATAGACGGCTCGGATAAAGCTGTCATTAGGTCACCTCTATATTGAAGCTTTTCGGTTTCAGTACATCTCCATCTTCAACCATATGAAAGAAGCGCTTTTTGTGTATTTATATATCATAGGAATGGGAACGGTGGGTATCTTTAAAACACCATTTTTTAATAATAAACTCCAAATCCCGGAAATTATATTTATCATTGCAAGCACAACATTACTATACAGATATTTCACTCAAACAAAAAGGCGCATCCTTGTTCACTTCAATATTATTGATGTTTCAGTTTTGATTTTTATATTGATAATAACAGCCCCAACAGTGGCAGTAAATGATTTGAGATCATGGATTCAGTACATGGGGTTAATGTACCTTTGGATTGTAATGCTTTATGTCAAACATTATATACTAAACACAAATCAACCAGGATCTAATTTGCAAATGATATCACATGCCTTCATACATCTCGGAGTATTGTGTTCTATTTTAGCATTGTTAGGAGGTATTCTATGGTGTTTTGGAATAGATTCAATTTTGATTCAAAATAGACTTTCCTATCTTTATTTTGGTTCATGTATAAGGTTGCAAGCCGCTGCAGGAGATCCTAATATGCTTGCGAGTCTTATTTTGATCTCTATGTTTTTTACTCAATATAACTTAATCGCATCAAATAGATCGAAATTTAAATGGGCTTGGTTGACCCAATGGGTATCGTTTATTCTCACTCTCTCTAAAACTGTCTTGCTCTCCACCATACTTCTTCTTGTAAAGAAAACCAACAGAATAAAAAAAACGATTGTTTCAAGTTCAATCATACTTTTATTAATGATCACTCACTTCTTTATTTCCACCAAGCCCCACCTCGATCCTTCTATCAATGATGGAGGTTCTTTTGTTTCATTATCTCCATGGGTGTCTGTTAATGGTATCTATATTTACCCGACAAGTTATTCAATAAATAAATATATATCGATTTATGCCTTTCTTGCAAATCCTTTAACCGGCATCGGTCTCGATATGCAAGAGGACTATTCATGTCAAATGAAAAAGCATGGGAAGTACCCCGAGAATTTTTCATGCTTAGATAGTCATTGTACGTATTTAGCAATATTGGCTGAGACTGGATTGTTTGGCTTTGCAGCATTTATATGGCTTATTTGGATAATTTATAAATGTTGTTCAATATTAGCTTACGGAAAGCGTTTCAAAAGTCAGAAATTAGAGATGTTCAAAAATACAATTATTTTGGTATTCCTATTCATTTTATTTGAAGGGCTTATTTTAGAGTCTTATACATTTAGGCAAAACTGGGTGTTGTTGGGAGTACTATCAGCTCTATATGATTTATCTCTACGTAAGGACTTGATTCAGATAGGGAATGCATAGCGCAGATTGGTAATTCGAGAGAGCAAAGTAAGTGTTTACATGGATTGCAGCCAATCATCTCATCAAGGCAAATCATTACCAGGGTCACAACCTAAAGATAGTATGAAAATAGTCGTACCCAAAGTCATTCCTGAGCTTAATTACGCAATATACATATTGTTTGAGCACATACTAGGGCTTTCTTATCAGATTGAACTTTCTGAGAGTCAAAGCAATTCGGTAAAAATATATCTACTCAATGGCAATGAATTGGAAATTACATTGGATTCGTGGATGCTTAATCCATCGTATAATAAAGATTTTATCCCTCAAAAAATCAATGTGCTGGATAAAAAGTTAAATCCCTTCAGCTCTTCCAATGAAGTGCCAGTAATTTTCGGTAGTTCTAAATTGCTTATAAGCGATAAAAAAATCAAGTTGCACGCGGACTTTCTTACATCCTCATTTTTCATGCTTACAAGATGGGAGGAAAGTGTTCTGAGCAATAGAGATAGCTATGGCAGATTCCCACTCTACTCAGCACTTTCTTTTCGAGAGAGTTTTTATAGGCTTCCAGTAGTCGATGAGTATGCAGAAATATTATGGAATATGCTTAAATTTCTTGGCATCAACCAAGAAAGAAAGACATGGCATTTTAGGTTTATCCCTACCCACGACATCGACAATCCCCGGAAGTGGCGAGGCCTGCATACGCTATTGCGCACCCTTGGAGGTGACTTGATCAAACGGCGGCGGTTTGGGTCGGCACGTCGCTCATGGACGAGCTTCTGGCGCACATGGAATGGAAAAGAAAACGACCCTTACGATACGTTCGATTACCTGATGGATTGCAGCGAACGATATGGTTGGCAATCCCACTTCTTTTTCCACTGCGGAGGAAGCCATCCACTCGACCGGGAAGCCCTGCCTCCTTCCCATCCCATCGTTCGACAAATACTCGGGAAAATAGATGCCCGCGGCCACTCGATCGGCTTTCATCCGAGCTTACGAGGCCCACACGAATGAAGAGCGTTTCAACGAAGAGTTGGAATTGCTTCGCCAGCATGCTCCCCAAGAAATCAAATGCGGCAGGCAGCATTTCCTGCGTTTCGAAGTGCCGATCACCTGGCGACTGTGGGCCGATGCAGGCATGGCGTGGGACAGCACGATGGTCTATCCGGAAGAAGCAGGCTTCCGCTGTGGGATATGCCGGGAATTTCCCGTTTTCGACATCGGCCGGCGGAAAATGCTGCCGCTACAGGAAGTCCCTATCACCCTCATGGAAACTTCGTGGATGCGCTACAACCCCAAGTCGCCCGATCGCTTTCTCGAGGATGCCCGCCATCTGCTCGGAATCGTGAAAAAGTACCGGGGAACCTTTGTGCTGCTCTGGCACAATTCTACGCTCGGTTTCTCCCCCCAAGATGAAGCCAGAGGCCTCTATGAGCGAATACTCTCCTTGGCTGCTGAAGATCCACGCTGAGCCACTTTCCTTCCATCCGAATCACCACCCTCCTCCAACACCTCTGCCACCACGCGAGCCATTATCGTTTTCCAGGAAAAATGCTGCAAAGCATGCGCTCGCAACCTCTCCCGGCAGCCTTTCCCCAAACTTTTGTATTTCTCTACCACCTCATCGAAATCGATTGGTGAATCGTCATTTGGCAATGCAATGAGGCATTCCTCGACACCACTGAAGCCAGGATCGGGCATGCTGTAAATGACCGACAAATCGGAAAGGTGTAAAAATTCCAGTTGTCACCAGGTAGTCAAGGACATTTTTCAGGCTTTTTCTCCAACGGTATCTCCATCACCATCCTGGCATTGGGATTAAACGCTCTGAACCTCTTAAGAAACCGCAGCAGCATGGGATGGGAAAGCTCATATCTCGCAAAAAAAAGCTCATATCCGGCGAGAATTACCCTTCGCAGAATCATCCCATGCATGAACAGGTAGTAGAACGCATAGCACCACCAGGTGTGAGGCTTTATTTTCCAGGGCGTTCTTATCACCAACTTTTCATTCAGCAACACCCCATCATCACAGAGCCATAACATATCCACGTCAAAACCTGCAGCACACAGGCCCTCCACTTGACCCAGGCATTTGCGCACAAGGCCGGTATTGCTCCTTTCGTCACGGTTCACCCTGCAATAGTATAGTGCTCTTTTGTTCATAAACCAAATAATTCTTTAGCGGCATAGAGCCAGCGATTCGAAGCCTTGTACAGAACATGCACAGGCACCAACTCCGCTCCAAAGGCACGGAAGACAGGTTCGATATGCGGTAATATCGATCCTTCGAAATTGAATAACTTGTTATTCTCCTGCTGGCTCAGTTTGATTCCCGTCATAGATCAGCAACTGTGCAGCTCCCGTGCGGTTTCTCGAGCCTTTGTCAGAACCCAGTTTGCCATAGATAATACGTGTGCCTCATCCTGACACGAGGAATACCCCTGGCAACCGGTAAGTTCGAATCGTCAAATGCCAATATGATTTCTCCCTGCTCCCGGCGCAAAATCTCTCCGCACAGCGTGGTAAATGCAGGTAGATCAAATTCTGTATAAGAGTTTATTCCGCCTGCAAAGTCTGTTTCAAAAACCTTGTAAAAATCATCCATGGAACCACCCCTCACCACCATCAGGTTCTTCTTCGCAATCCTGATCTTGTTCCGAACGGTCCCGTTAAGTACTCCATTTCCTGCAATCCTTCTTTCCTCGATTTGGGTCGAACATGTATGTGTAGCGTCATCGGTATTCCGGAACGTTCAACTCATAGAATGGCAAGCAATTTCGATATGGCCGGGTACTTGAACTAGAGAATGCCAGGTCGACATGGGGGAGTTGTCGAGCGAAGTTGTCGAATGATCTGGATTTCTGCATTGTGGCGGGAAACCAGTTTTTGAGGCAACAAGGCTTCGTTCAACCAAACACCCAGATAAGGGGTAAACGGCGGCATGCGCACCATTTTGATACCAAAATATGACCTCAGGTAGTAAGGGCAAATCCCGAGTATTTCCCCATCCCCCCTATGAACCTCGGCCATTCCCCAATTACCACTGCCACAAACGGCATCCAGCCACCAGGATTGGTGGAAGAGGGGAAGTGTTTTTGTTAGCGATTTCATCCAGAATCCGATTAAGTGTCTCATACAAGTTCTACAATTCTACGTGTACGCAAACTTATTGTGCTATCAAGCCTGATTAGAAAGTGTCGAGCAGGGAGATGTCCAAAGGTCCGAACCCAATTAACTATCGTTAGGCAAAAGATACTTGAATTGTAAGTTGATGTAAGAATGGCTTGAATGGAGTTGTTGCACTATCTTCTTAGTTAAACCCAAAAGTATGTAGAATGATACTTGCATACTATAGAGTCGACAGCTGACAAACAAAAGATTTGTTTTACAGAATCAAAATATCAACACGACAGCAACATTTAATTTTGTGACGAGATTGACAATGTAAATGTTTATCGCCGGTCAGCAGGTAGTAAATAAATTATGGCTAAACAGCCCTCAGCAACACTTTGTTCTATATTAAAAACTACATAGAGAAGATAAATTACGATAAGGTCACTAACTTTGGCAACTCGTATGATATTCCCAATTGGTTAGACACACAACCTCAAACCCTATCTTGATCTTCGAGGTAAAACATTCATTGCTAATGAAAATAGCAAAAAAAGGATTAATTCTATTTAATGCCGGAATGGGAGATTGCCTGCAAATGATTCCCGCATGGAATTATTTGCACAAGTCAGGGTGGAGATTGACTGGAATTTTTGGCGCCAAATACACTCCTATCCCCATAATTGAAGCATTAAGTTTTTTCGAGGAAATTATTATAATAGAAAATGACGTAGAATTGCTCAATATTTCCGTTTCCAAAATAAGACATTTTGAGAAAGCGTGGATTGATTTTTCCAGTAGTAGCGCATTATGGTGTTTGGCGGGATGTATCATGGCCTTTAGGGCCATTACCAACAGACAAAAATGGTATCTTGATTTACTCCCGAATTTATACACACGAAGAAAGTTATTGCACAGCCACAGGATCTTTCAAAACCTGAATCTCGTAACAGATGAAGTTTTGAAATTAAATCTAAAGGAAATTACCTCACTAAGATCTTTGTATTTTTCAGAAATTCAACCAATCATTGAGGGAAAATATTTTATTGTTCAAATCTGCTCCGCAAATAATCAAGTTGACTACAAAAATTGGCCACTCATTCATTGGGCAGAATTTCTTTCCAGATTATCAAAAACATATCCAGAATACAAAATCGTACTCGTAGGAGACGAGCATGAAGTTGAAAAAGGTAACAAATTGAAGGAAATAAGCAATGTGCCTCTACTTTCCTTGATTGATCAAACTTCAATAGTGGAGCTTACAATGGTTGTAAAAAATGCAGTAATGTACATTGGATTAGACAGTGGAACCATGCATTTGGCTGCAATGTTGGGCATCCCAACATTCACACTTTGGGGCCCCACGAATCCACTTGAACTTGGTTATGGTCACATATTCCCTGCAAGATGTACAGATGTATTTAATAACTTACCCTGCCATCCCTGCCTTTCCAATTATTCACCCAACAGATCTCACGTTGATCATCCATCAAAATGCAACCATCAATCGTGTATCAAAAAGCTTGATGTTGAAATTGTTTGGAATCATTTTCAAAAAATGATGGAAAATAAAATCATTCCATATATGTAGAAACGTGATTATAGCTCCGGTGATTCAAGCTGAATACATTTCATGGCGGATAGACTCTCTTCGGTTTCTCGGTTTCTCGGTTTCGTCGGTTCGTCAAATCTTCAATTCCTCAAATCCTCCTTATGTGATATTCATCTTCATTCGCCGGCGCTATAATAATGTATAGGGTATTAATTTTATCTGACAGTCACCTTATCAACACCATCTTCCCCACTCCACCAGTTGTAAATTTGTCGGCAGCCGTTTCAAGTGATTCCCATTCATCGTCATCCGAAATGAGAAACCGATACAAGTAAACGCCGGTGGCCAATTGGTCGCCGAACTGGTCTTTGCCGTCCCAGGCGAAGTCAGTCATGTGTGTGCCTACGTACAAGGGGCCGAGCTCCTCTTTGGACACTTCCCTGACGATGCGGCCTGAAACGGTCATGATTTGCAGGCGGTAATCGGTGGGGGGACTGTCCCCGGTGAGGGTATATACGAAGCGGGTCGAGGTGCTGAACGGATTGGGGTAGTTGACGAAGTTGGATAGGGCCCGCTTCGTCACGATGCGGAAGCGTTGCCTGAAGTCCAGTCCACCAGCGGCATTTCCACTTTTGTCGGTTGCCTGCACCACGAGTGTGTATTCCCCGTCTCTATCGAAGATGGGTTCATAGTTCACCAACAGGTAGTTGTCTAGTAGGATCGCTCGAGTACTCCCACGAAATGCCAGGAGAATTGAAATACAATGGCGCGTAATTGACACTGTCGGGCCACAGAATGGCCAGGCGAATCAGCGAGGTGTCGTCCAACAGCAGGTAGGGATTTTCGTCCTTGAGGCGGATGCGAATGTGGGGCCTGGCTGATACGAGCTCGCCATCGAGGATTCGCCGTCCGTCGAAAGTCACTTCCACCAGCGGATTGAATCTCTCCGCATAGACCTGATACTTCAGGTCGAGAAAGTTGTTCAAGTACAGCCATTCCGGTTTGTGGTCTGCATTGAGCTCGATGCCGAGCGAATAAGGCCCATTTTGGGCACGGGTATCGAGTGAAAAATGGACGATGCGCTGTTCTTCCGATTGCATAGGGAGCAAGGTCTCCTCCACAGTCGTAACTACATTGGAGGCATTGCTCATGCGATATTCGATGCGCAGGCTGTCAGCCGCATCAACCGGCATGAGGTTTTCGATGGCAACACGCAGGTCCAAAGCAGCCCCCTGCTGAAGACTGTCGGCGTTCAATTCGAAGGTGGTTGCTGGGTCATAGGCATATTCCGGTACACCGCTGAAGTAAACTTTCAGTTCGCCGAGTTGAGGTGGGGTCCTGAACAGGGAATCTTCTACGTACACCTTGAGGGCGATGCGGGGAAACTGCTGCACGTCGATATAAGAAATGTCGATCTCCTCTTCCGGCAGCAGGGCCCGGCTCACCAAGGGCATGCGGCTGCCATCGGGCCTGATTCCGAGCACTTCCAATTGGACGGTATCAGAAGGTGTGAAATCGGGGAGGGCGTGTTTAGAGGCAATCTTTCTCCACTTCGAAGCCGGTCCAATGGGGTCTGTGGTGAAATATCCCCTATCCCAGTTGCCTTCGAGTACGAATTTCAACTCGATGATTTCGTCGGGAGCACTGGCCATTTTTTCTGCGATCAGGCCATGGCCTTTACGGTATGCCACGGCATACGGCACCGAACCCACTAAGGGAAGCTGGCGGGCAAGCTGTGCTCCACCGTCGTTTTCCAAAATGTTGAGCAGGCTGTAACCATACGTCAGGCTATCTTTCACCCACTCGGTGGCTCTATAATCATCAGAAATTTCATATTGAACAGTCAAGAACAATACATAGTCACCTTCCGGAATCACATCAGTTAAAAAATCCATAGCCTGCTTTCTTCCAACAGAATCAGACGGAAACAAAAATACCGTTGCATCGATGCGCCATGGATGAGGAGAGCCATATTGTCCAGGATATCTATTCCAAACCGGCTCCAGAAAAACTGAATCGATCCAAGTAATATAATAGCCTCCCTTCGGCCATAAATAATATAACCATGTTGTATAATTATTAAGAAGCAAACCAGGACGCGTGATGACATGTGGAGCGTTTTTCAACCGATAT
>BPHB01000021.1 GCA_026003335.1 Chitinophagales bacterium
CCGCTTATCCGGGTTTCTCTTCTCTTGTCATCCGCGCGCCTTCCTCCTGTCATTTCGAGCGCAGCGGGAAATCTCTTTTGCTTCTTGCGGCTTGGTTTGATGAGATTTCTCACCTCACTGCGCGAGGGTTCGAAATGACAAAATCCACTTCGTTCCGGAGAAAGGACAAAGCGAGCAAGCTCTGTTTAGGAGGGCGGGGTGTGTTTCGCCTTTGGGAATAGCACCCCGCCATGGCAGCAATGAACCCTACGGCAAAGGCGGCAAGCCCAGCTCGCTTAGATATTGATTGTGTTTGGCTTTGGCTGCGGCTATTTTTTTCTCCACTTCGGTGAGTTGCCGGTGCACCTGTTGCAGGTCTATTTCGGGTTCGGGCTCGGCGGTGCTCACATAACGTGTGATGTTGAGGTTGTAGTCGTTTTCTTCGATTTCTTCCATGGATACACGCCGCGAAAAGCGATCTTCTTCTTTGCGCTCCCGGTAGGTGTCCACTATCTTGCGTATGTGTTCGGGCAGCAGGGTGTTTTGCCGCTTGCCTTTTTCGTAGAGCTCCGAGGCGTTGATGAAGAGCACATCGTCGAATTTTTTGCATTTCTTCAAGACGATGATGCACACCGGAATGCCGGTCGAATAGAACAGGTTGGCAGGCAAGCCGATGATGGTGTCGATGTGACCGTCCTTAAGCAGCTTGGTGCGTATTTGTTTTTCGGCATTGCCGCGGAACAAAACGCCATGGGGCAGGATGATGGCCATGGTGCCTTCGTCGCTGAGGTAGTGGAAGCCGTGCAGCAGGAAAGCGAAATCGGCGGCCGACTTGGGGGCCAGGCCATAATTCTTGAAGCGGGGGTCTTCGCCCATGGCTTCGGTGGGGTCCCATTTTAAACTAAAAGGCGGATTGGCTACGATGGCGTCGAAGGTGATTTTGTTGCCGGGACCGGCGTCGCGCAAGAGGGGCCAATCGTTGGTGAGGGTGTCGCCGTGGAATATTTCAAATTCGGTATCTTTCACGCCGTGCAGCAGCATATTCATACGGGCAAGGTTGTAGGTGGTGATGTTTTTTTCCTGCCCGTAGATTTTGCCGATGGTGCCGCCGGCTTCCCTCACCTTTTTGCGTACATTCAAGAGCAAAGAACCTGAGCCGCAGGCAAAGTCATAGACGCTTTCGAGTTTGTTTTTCTTGCCGCGGGCAGGGTCCTGGCTGTCGAGAATCACGATTTCCGACAGGATGTCGGACACGCGCTGTGGGGTGTAAAACTCGCCGGCTTTTTTGCCCGAACCGGCGGCAAACTGGCCTATGAGGTACTCGTAGGCATCGCCCAGCATGTCGGCATCGGTGGAAAATTGGCTGATGCCTTCATGAATTTTTTGGATGATGTTGCAAAGCTTTTAATTTTGACAGAAGACAAGATTGAACACCAATATTTATTACCATTATTGGGGTATGGATTCAGCTTATTTGACCCCTTTGATAGAGAAGGATAAATACTTGATGGGTTATTATTACGGCATACCCAACGGGGAAGGCTCTGCCACGAACACCATCCTTGATGACGGCTTACATGTCTGCTTACCAAACCGTGCGGTAACCAATGCGACCCCATTCCAAGCCAATCTCTCAGTACCGGTCTATGACCTGTCAAGAGAAGACGGCATCCCCGGTGCTTGTGTGTATATAGCTATCGAATTCAAGCGCAGGGGCAAGTATTCAAACCTGTATTCTAATGGCACTTACAGGAACCCTGTCTGGGCGTCCGGTATAATACACACGCTTTTACCCGATGATGGAGACCCATATTCATTTAAGTTAGCCCCTTACAACAGCTTTGCCTCCGGGTCTTACGATGTGCAAACACGTATTAACCATGGACCCGTTGACGCCCCTTATACCGTCAAGGCAGACAGCAAGTATGATGAACGTGGTGAATATGTGTGGATAAAGATGAAGCATGGCGATACGTCTGTGTTATATGACGTATTCATCCCTTTATCAAGTTGGTCCGGGCAATATGACCCTCGTGCCGGAGGCATCAGTTATGTGTTGCATGAGGTGATCATCACGGCAGAAGAGCTTGACAAGGAGCAGGAGAATAAGCTAATCAGCTCAGTAAATAAATTATGGGGGACAGCATACCCATTGCGTGATGAATAATAAGCTTCATTGCAGGCGGGGGTGTAGTGATGCTGCACCCCTGTTTTTTATCTGTTAAGACTTGTAATTTTGGTAAATTTACTGTATATTTATAAAAGTAAAACTAAAATTGCAATAATATGAAAAAGGTTTGTTTGTCGGTATGGTTATTCGTTTGCCCGCTGGTTTCTTTTAGTCAGACCGATGGTGATTTCAGCCTTGAAGGGCTCATAATCCGGTGTTTAGATTCATTGGATAAGGACACTATTTTGTTGTTCTTTGAAGAAGACCATTATCCGGAATTGCCTTTTAATGAATCCTTTTACGACTATATAAATGACTGTTACCTTTATTATTCAAAGCCTGTCCCTATTGTTTATGTGTTTGCGACAAGGGATGGTAGCGGTAATGTATTGATCTTTGACTATGGGTATTTGTTGCCTACTGAGTTTTACTTCCTGACGATGGAAGGTGTCTTGGATATTCATTGCTTAATCAGTCATGACGGCCACAGTGTGTATTGGATATACCAGACTGAGGTGGTTGACCAGGACAAACTACCGCCACAACTGAGGGTTGATTCAAAAGGGTCATTTTACTTACAGTACGGAGACAGGAAGGTATCATTAAACCGGACGCCGGATATGGAGGCCGGTTATGCAAGTTCTGCTTTGGTGTGGAATTACCCCTCGCTTTTCCTGTGGCGCAAGTTTGACATACGCAAGGCTGAGGACAGGGACTGTCTTCACTTCCTTCTGAACCTTCCGGTAGGATATAAGATTTACAATGTAGATGATGCAGGGGTGGAGACGGAGGTTTTCAAAAGGAAGTATACTCTTGGCAGGCTTCAAGAGTATATGTGCCGCCTATACTTCTTTTGGGAAAACAATTACTCAGCTTGTTGCGGGCGTCATAGGTTTTGCCCAGCTTTTCGCTGGACAGGTTGATTTCGGAAAACAGCCCGCGGAAGGTGCTTTCAAACGACTCTTCTTCGATGAATTTAAATCCTTTTTCGAGGGTTTGCAGCAGGTCGGGGTGTTGGGTGCGTGCCATCTCGGCAATGTTGCTCCACAGGTATTCGGGTTTGATGACATAGTGCACTTTGCGGCGCATGTGGGCTTCGAAGTCCTCAATGTCGCCGGGGTTTTGTTCGTACCACACGGCCAGGGGCGAACGGCGGTCGCCTTCGGGCAGCGTGGGGCAGTCGTTGCCCAGCTCCCGCAGGGCTGCCTGCTCGTAGTTGTCGCTGAGGTATCGCAAAAAGAGGAACGAAAGCATATAATCGCGGAAGTCGTCGGCGTTCATCGATCCGCGCAGCTCATCGGCTATCTTCCACAGAGTTTTGCCCAGTAGCTGTTGTTGTTCGACGGTCATAGGTAAAATAATGATTTAAGTTATCTAAAGCAATTTTGATAAAAGTACGATTGGCAAACTTTGTTCTTTTTCGTTCACTCCACTTTTCAAGTTCCTTCGAAATTTCTTCTTCTTTTGTTATGCCCTTTTGTGAAGCGATATAATCGACAGTTGAAAGTAACTCTAAGCCAAAAGGGGAATAAAATCCTGACAAAAATTTTTTTGTTTTTAAAACAATTTCTTTGTAACGGGTATTTTCAGGCAACCGTAAAAAGTCCTCTACTTCTTTTTCTGCTTCCATAATCAAGTTTAACTCCTCAAAAGGTTTTTTGTCCTTGGAGCTATATCCCATCAGGTAGCTGCCATTGAGGTAGTAAAGCACATGCCTTACCTTGCCTGAATAAGGACCGTAAAAATTGGGCTTAAACTCCAGTTTGAAAACATCTTTTGCGCCAAAACGTTGAAGGAAATACACCACTTTTTCTGCGGCGAACTCAGAAACAAACTCTCCATTACGTACCAGCTCATAAAGTACGGAGAGCATCATGGCACGTGCGGGAGTAAGTTTAACACGTTCCTTTTTTAAGGATTCTTTGATGGCAGAAGTGGGTTCATAAATATAAATATCACAATCCAAATCTTTTAGTTTATTCTCGATAATGATTTTTACTTTTGACCAGTCCAAACCACCGTTGCCCGCCCCTAACGGAGGTAAGGCAATGGACCGGATATTTTTCTCCTTTATGACCTTGATAAGCGCGTCTAATCCTTTTTCAATGTAGTCATATTCTGAAGGGTAACGCCAATGAGTTTTAGTGGGAAAGTTGATAATAATTTTTTTATCTGATAGAAGGGATTCTTCTTCGGTTACCAGCAATTGACCAATTTTAAGTTCCTTATTTCGACAAGCATTTACATAAATTTTGTAATTGTTGGGGAACTGCTTTTTAAATTGCAGGGCAATGCCTTTGCCCATTACACCAACGGTGTTGACGGTGTTTACCAGGGCTTGAGCCGGACTGTCCAATATGTTTCCGGTCAAATACTTTATCATGGTTCAAAAATAAGAGTTTTTTGAAATATGTATTTGTTTTGCCATAACGCCAAATTTTAAGAGAGCATTTTGGGCGTTTTGATTATAAACGATAAATCCTAAGATTGCCTCGAAAGGCAAATCGCCCTGAATTAAGAACTCTGCCTGCTTGCGTCTTTTTAAGTCAAGATCTTCGGTGTTGTGCCAATCTTTTTCTTTTACTGCTTTGAAATCTACTTGATTTTCAATTTTATTGATGTCTTCAGGTCCAAACCGGGATGAAAATTTATCAACCGCATGCCCATCAGTATAGATGAAGTCCAAACGGCTTTCTATCACTTTTTGAACGGAGGTGACACAATAAACAATTTCTTCGGCAGGTGTGGGAGTTAAGCCGTTAAAACCTTTCTGAATAACGTAGAGCATAGGCATTCTCACGCCAAAATAAAAAGGAATGTAATCGCCAAGCGATCTGCCGTTCTGTAGCAAGAAATTGTCGCGTGTGGAGATAAGCGAAGGGTCGCCTATGGTTTTGTAGTGTGGGTTGGCATTGGGCGATGCTTTATGGGTTATACCGTATCGTAAAATATGCGGCACATTGTCGATATGTGTCATGCGGTATAAATATATTTTGTTTAAGTCCGGCATTTTTTAAAACTCAAACTTTGGGAACAAATTTTGCAGCAGCCCCTTTTTATGCTCCCGCAGCTGTTCTACCTTTTGCCTTTGGGCTTCTATTTGTTCATCCAATGCCGACAGGCAACCGGCGATTTTTTGTTGCTCGGGGAGGGTGGGGGCAATTATTTTTATTGATTTCATTGCGCTTTTATTTATTTCTGAAAAAGTAGAGCCAGAGGATTTTTTTATGAAAATATTTTTATTTGAATAAATCCAATAGTAAATAAAAATATTATTATATTTTTTGTTAACAACTAAAGATTGAATTCCTTGATTTGTTGAGCATTCCGCTAATGCTATAGCACAATCTCCGATTGTAGCTCGTGAGGTTATGAGTATTGAACCAACAGGTAGCAATTTTGCAGAAGAATTATCTAAACCAAGTTTTGTAATTTTCCTAATACTTTCAGTTACATACCGATTTTTAATTTCGGTGGGTGTGAACCAGTTTATATTCCCATCCCAATATTCTGATTTTCTTGTACTTGGTGTTCCCCCACCAAAAAACTCACCAACCTCCCCCAACCTTTTCACTTCCCACTCCCCACTATTTTGGAACTCGGGGAAGCGGAGGCGTGGGCACGGTTTCGCCTTCGGCGGGGAAAAGGTTTTGCAGCAGGCCTTTTTTGTAGGTCTCCAGCAAGGTGAGTTTTTCTTCTTCAGCGGCGAGCCATTCATCCAAATTGCTTAGGAAATCAGCGATTTTTTGTTGCTCGGGAAGGGGGGGAATTATAAGCATTATTTTTTTCATTCTACTTGCTGAAATACCTAAAACCTTAGCACCTTGCGATTCTCTTTGAATTTGCCCTCTAGTTAATGAGGATTGAAATAAATACGCCCCAAATTTAAGAGTTAAGAACTTCTCCTTTTGACGAGCATGCAAAGTGTGTAAACCTGCAACAATTTTTTCATCATTTGTATTGATAATTTCAATACATTTTCCGATGTCATTTAAATCTTCAGAAGCGTCAGCAAAAATCAAATCTCCTTCTCTACAATATTGCTCATCATTTATTTTACTCTTTTGAATAACCTCTGAATTAAGAAAAGGTACTGATTCTTTGGTGACATCAAATAAAGATTTGAATTTGGTATGAATATCTCCGTAGTGAATGTTTTTAATGATTCCATTTTCATAATTAAGTTGGTCTCTTGAGTATGATTTTGTTGAAATAAAGGTGAACACCTCCCCCAACCTTTTCACTTCCCACGCACCACTATCTTTAAACTCAGGGAAGCGCAATTTGGGGATAAGGGCAGTTTTGTTTGTTTTGGTTTTCATTTTTCAATTGTCAATTTTTAATTTTCAATTACGAATTGTCAATTCTCCATTATCAATTATCCATTTTCAATTGACTTACTCATACGCTTTCAGCCCGCTGATTTCCCTGTCTTCTGCCATTTTTTTGAGCAGGGGGATGAGGTCTTTCATCAGGGCGGTTTCTTTCCGGCTGCGTGCTTTCCAGCCCAGCTCCTGCCCGGCAAACAGGTCGCTGAGGCGTTGGCTGTCGAGAATGAGGCGATCGACGGTGTTTTGCACGAAGTCCTTCAGCAAGTCGAAGGGTATGCCGTGGCGTTGGGCAATGTTTTGCAGCTGCTGCCGGCGTTTGTTTTCTTTGAACTCTTCGTAGCCCTGCCGGATCTGCTCTTCGGTGAGGGGCACGCCCGCCTGCAAAGTGTTGATGTATTCGGCCAGATCTTCGCGCTCGTCCATGAGGTTGGCATTGCTGCTGAGCATAGAGAGGAGTTGGTCGCGGGTGATTTTGTGCTTTTTGGTGTTGTGTCCGGTATATTCCGAAATCAGTTTCATGATATAGTCGTAATCGATAAGGGCAGAAGCAAAGAGCACCAGCTCGAGGTCGAGTTGTTGGATTTCGGGCGGGGCGTTGTCGCCTTCGGTTTGTTGTATTTCTCTGATCTGACGTGCCGTTTCCAGATAAGCCGTGCGGAACTCGGTGAGTTTGTCTTCGGGCAGCAGTGACTTGATTTTTTGCTTTTCTTCTTCGGTGAGGTCGGTATATTGGTCGAGTTGGGTGCGCAGGCGCTGCACTTCCTTGAAGCGGTTGATAAACTCTATTCTCGACTCATCGCCGCGCAGGTTGTAAACGGCCTGCGGTTCTGCCACCAGGTCTTGCATCTGCAGCCATTCTTCGAGTTTTTCCACGGCTTCTTCGTATTTTTCGATGACCACGGGGGCGCGTTCCACCAGCCACACTTTTTTGGATTCTTCGGGGGCTTCACCGCCAAAGAGCGCAATAGCGCGGTCCACTTCGTGTTGCTGTTGGCGAAAATCGAGGATGTTGCCATAGGGCTTGGTGTCGTTGAGCACACGGTTGGTACGGCTGAAGGCCTGTATCAAGCCGTGGTATTTGAGGTTTTTGTCCACATAAAGGGTGTTCAGGTATTGGCTGTCGAAGCCGGTGAGCAGCATATCCACCACAATGACGATGTCGAGCTTTTGCGAGCGGGGCACTTCGCGGTTGGGGTATCGCTGCATTTTGATGCGTTGCTGCACGTCCTGATAATAGAGGTCGAAGGTGGCAAGGGTGAAGTTGGTGCCGAAGCGGCAGTTGTAGTCGTCGATGATTTGTTGCAGAGCGGCTTTTTTCTTGCCGGGTTCTATTTTGTTGTCTTCTTTTTCTTGTTCGAGTTCTTCCTGCAGCTGGCGTATGTCTTTGTTGCCTTCGGCCGGCGGGGTAAATACGCAGGCAATATGCAGGGGTTCGAAGTCCGGGTTTTCTGCCTGCTTTTCGGTCTGCAATTTCTGAAACAGGTGGTAGTATTCGATGGCGTCGTTGATGGAGGCGGTGGCAAAAAGAGCATTGAAACGGCGGCGGTTGGTGGCGGCGTCGTGTTTTTGCAGAATGGTTTTGACTACGGCTTGTTTGTGTTCGGGGCTGTCGAAAGGTACGGGGGTTTCGGGCTTGTAGTAGTCGATATGGAAGCGCAACACATTGCGGTCGTCTATGGCGTGGGTGATGGTGTAGGCGTGCAACAGGGTTTCAAAGACGTCTTTGGTGGTGACAAAAGAGCCGTGGTGCCGTCGATTCTTTTGTAGGTGGCGTTTTCTTCGAAGATGGGGGTGCCGGTGAAGCCAAAGAGCTGTGCCCGGGGAAAAAATTCTTTGATGGCCCGGTGATTTTCGCCGAACTGCGAACGGTGGCATTCGTCGAAAGATGAAGACGAAGCGTTTGTCTTTCAGCTTGTGCAGTTTTTCGGTATAGCCGTTTTTAGGGTCCAGTGCCAGCCCCAGTTTTTGAATGGTGGTCACAATCACCTTGTCGGCATAGTTATCGGAAAGGAGGCGCCGCACCAGCATGTCGGTGTTGGTGTTTTCTTCCACGCAGCCGGGTTGAAAGCGGTTGAACTCTTCGCGGGTTTGGCGGTCGAGGTCCTTGCGGTCCACCACAAACAGGCATTTGTCTATGCCGGGGTTGTCTTTCATGAGGGTAGAGGCCTTGAAGGAAGTCAGGGTTTTGCCGCTGCCGGTGGTGTGCCAAATGTAGCCGTTGCCGCTGCCTTGCCGCACGCTTTCCATGATGGCTTTGACAGCGTAGATCTGATACGGCCGCATCATCAGGATTTTTTTCTCCACTTCCACCGGCACCATGTAACGGCTGATCATTTCTGCCAGGGTGCATTTCGACAGAAAGGCATGGGCGAACTCATCGAGATGGGTGATTTTATTGTTTTTTTCGTCTGCCCAGCGGTACACGGGCAGGAACTGCTCCTCGGCATTGAAGCGGAAATGCTCTTCGTTGTTGTTGGTAAAATAAAACGTATCGGTGCGGTTGCTGACGACGAACAGCTGCATGAAGCAGAGCAGGGTGCGGGTATAGCCGTTGTCGGGGTCGGATTTGTAACGCACCACCTGTTCGAGGGCTTTGCGGGGCGACACGGCCAGGGTTTTTAGTTCTACCTGCACCAGAGGCAGGCCGTTGATCAGCAAAATGACGTCGTAGCGGTGGTGGCTGCTCCGGGTATTGACACGCAGTTGGTTGATGACCTCGAAGTCGTTTTTACACCAGTCCTTGAGGTTCACCAACTGGTAGTGCAGGGGCGTGCCGTCGTCGCGCAGAAAGGTATTGATCTGCCGCAAGCGTTTGGAGGCCTCGAACACATCGGCGGTAATCAACTCATCGAGCAGGCGTTGAAATTCGTTGTCGGTGAGGCGCACTTTGTTGAGGGCTTCAAACTTTTGGCGGAAGTTTCGTTCCAACGCATCGCGGTCGCGTATGTCGGGGCGATAGGCGTATTTCAGTTCCTGCAGTTTGTCGATAAAACGCTGTTCAATCTCTCGTTCTTTCATGTATTTCCGGTTTTATGTAGTCAGCACTGTAAGGATTGCATGCATGAATTTAGTGATTTTGCAGAAAAAAAGAGAGCAGCCTGCAAGCTTGCGGTGTGCTTGGGTGGCTTTTTTCGCCCGGTTTTCAAGCAGATAAAAAGGCGCAGCCGCACTGCTTTTTTCTTCTGTGCCCTGCCGTGCTTTTTGTTCTCTCCTGTCTTTTCGAGCGCCTCTCCTCCTATCCTTTCGCGCCTTCCCCCCTGTCATTTCGAGCGCAGCGAGAAATCTCTTTGCTTCTTGCGGCTTGGTTTGATGAGATTTCTCACCTCACTGCGTGAGATTCGAAATGACAAGCTTCGCTTGTGTTTCGTTTGGGATGGCAAAAGGAAGCGTTTTTGCTTCGTTCTCTCTTTTTTGCCCTTTTATGTTTTTCTCCTCCTTGTTCTTTCGAGCCTTCCCCCCTGTCATTTCGAGCGCAGCGAGAAATCTCTTTGTTTCTTGCGGCTTGGTTTGATGAGATTTCTCACCTCACTGCGTGAGATTCGAAATGACAAGCTTCGCTTGTGCTTCGCCCGGAATGGCAAAAGGAAGCGTTTTTGCTTCGTTCTCTCTTTTTTGCCCTTTTATGTTTTTCTCCTCCTTGTTCTTTCGAGCCTTCCCCCTGTCATTTCGAGCATATGCGAGAAATCTCTTTTGTTTCTTGCGGCTTGGTTTGATGAGATTTCTCACCTCACTGCGTGAGGTTCGAAATGACAAAAAAAAGTTCTTGCTTTGTTCGAAATGACAAGATGCGCTTCGTGAGGTGAGAAATGACAAGCTTCGCTTGTGCTTCGCCCGGAATGGCAAAAGGAAGCGTTTTTGCTTCGTTCTCTCTTTTTTGCCCTTTTATGTTTTTCTCCTCCTTGTTCTTTCGAGCCTTCCCCCTGTCATTTCGAGCATATGCGAGAAATCTCTTTTGTTTCTTGCGGCTTGGTTTGATGAGATTTCTCACCTCACTGCGTGAGGTTCGAAATGACAAAAAAAGTTCTTGCTTTGTTCGAAATGACAAGATGCGCTTCGTGAGGTGAGAAATGACAAGCTTCGCTTGTGCTTCGCCCGGAATGGCAAAAGGAAGCGTTTTTGCTTCGTTCTCTCTTTTTTGCCCTTTTATGTTTTTCTCCTCCTTGTTCTTTCGAGCCTTCCCCCTGTCATTTCGAGCATATGCGAGAAATCTCTTTTGTTTCTTGCGGCTTGGTTTGATGAGATTTCTCACCTCACTGCGTGAGGTTCGAAATGACAAAAAAAGTTCTTGCTTTGTTCGAAATGACAAGATGCGCTTCGTGAGGTGAGAAATGACAAGCTTCGCTTGTGCTTCGCCCGGGATGGCAAAAGGAAGCGTTTTTGCTTCGTTCTCTCTTTTTGCCCTTTTATGTTTTTCTCCTCCTTGTTCTTTCGAGCCTTCCCCCCTGTCATTTCGAGCGCAGCGAGAAATCTCTTTTGCTTCTTGCGGCTTGGTTTGATGAGATTTCTCACCTCACTGCGTGAGATTCGAAATGACAAGCTTCGCTTGTGTTTCGTTTGGGATGGCAAAAGGAAGCGTTTTTGCTTCGTTCTCTCTTTTTTGCCCTTTTATGTTTTTCTCCTCCTATCCTTTCGCGCCTTCCCCCCTGTCATTTCGAGCGCAGCGAGAAATCTCTTTGCTTCTTGTGGCTTGGTTTGATGAGATTTCTCACCTCACTGCGTGAGATTCGAAATGACAAGCTTCGCTTGTGTTTCGTTTGGGATGGCAAAAGGAAGCGTTTTTGCTTCGTTCTCTCTTTTTTGCCCTTTTATGTT
>BPHB01000022.1 GCA_026003335.1 Chitinophagales bacterium
TTCATCGGCAGGCACGGGAGCAGGGGTCACCGTCACGATTTCGGTAGAAGTAAAATCTTCATCTACGGTAACATCTCCGCTGAGGGTAAAGACAGGCGGGTCGTTGACGGGGTTGACCGTAAGGGTGAAAGTCTGTGTATAGAGGTTATTCAGGCTTTGTCCGTCATCGGCCGTGAGGGTGAAGGTCTGCGAGCCGGAGGCATCGGGAAGGGAGGTGATGGACACCTGACCGGTAGCAGGGTTGAAGGCGATATTGGCAAAGGGCACGGAAGCAGGCGCAATGGAGTAGGTCACCGTCTGCGTAGCTTCATCGGCAGGCACGGGAGCAGGGGTCACCGTCACGATTTCGGTAGAAGTAAAATCTTCATCTACGGTAACATTTCCGCTGAGGGTGAAGGCAGGCGGGTCGTTGACGGGGTTGACCGTAAGGGTGAAGGTCTGAGCATAGAGATTATTCTGGCTTTGCCCGTCATTGGCCGTGAGGGTGAAGGTCTGCGAGCCGGAGGCATTGGGAACGGAGGTGATGGACACCTGGCCGGTAGCAGGGTTGAAGGCGATGTTGGCAAAGGGCACGGATGCAGGCGCGATGGAGTAGGTAACCGTCTGCGTTGCTTCATCGGCAGGCACGGGAGCAGGGGTCACGGATACGATTTCGGTGGAAGTAAAATCTTCAGCTACGGTAACGTTTCCGCTGAGAGTAAACATGGGCGGATCGTTGACGGGGTTGACCGTAAGGGTGAAGGTCTGAGCATAGAGATTATTCTGGCTTTGCCCGTCATTGGCCGTGAGGGTGAAGGTCTGCGAGCCGGAGGCATTGGGAACGGAGGTGATGGACACCTGGCCGGTAGCAGGGTTGAAGGCGATGTTGGCAAAGGACACAGATACAGGCGCGATGGAGTAGGATACGACCTGGGAAGTTTCATCGGCAGGCACGGGAGCAGGGGTCACCGTCACGATTTCGGTAGAAGTAAAATCTTCATCTACGGTAACATTTCCGCTGAGGGTGAAGGCAGGCGGGTCGTTGACGGGGTTGACCGTAAGGGTGAAGGTCTGTGTATAGAGATTATTCTGGCTTTGCCCGTCATCGGCCGTGATGGTGAAGGTCTGCGAGCCGGAGGCATCGGGAAGGGAGGTGATGGACACCTGACCGGTAGCAGGGTTGAAGGCGATATTGGCAAAGGGCACGGAAGCAGGCGCAATGGAGTAGGTCACCGTCTGCGTAGCTTCATCGGCAGGCACGGGAGCAGGGGTCACGGATACGATTTCGGTGGAAGTAAAATCTTCAGCTACGGTAACGTTTCCGCTGAGAGTAAACATGGGCGGATCGTTGACGGGGTTGACCGTAAGGGTGAAGGTCTGAGCATAGAGATTATTCTGGCTTTGCCCGTCATTGGCCGTGAGGGTGAAGGTCTGCGAGCCGGAGGCATCGGGAAGGGAGGTGATGGACACCTGACCGGTAGCAGGGTTGAAGGCGATATTGGCAAAGGGCACGGAAGCAGGCGCAATGGAGTAGGTCACCGTCTGCGTAGCTTCATCGGCAGGCACGGGAGCAGGGGTCACCGTCACGATTTCGGTAGAAGTAAAATCTTCATCTACGGTAACATTTCCGCTGAGGGTGAAGGCAGGCGGGTCGTTGACGGGGTTGACCGTAAGGGTGAAGGTCTGTGTATAGAGATTATTCAGGCTTTGTCCGTCATCGGCCGTGATGGTGAAGGTCTGCGAGCCGGAGGCATTGGGAACGGAGGTGATGGACACCTGGCCGGTAGCAGGGTTGAAGGCGATGTTGGCAAAGGGCACAGATGCAGGCGCAATGGAGTAGGTCACCGTCTGCGTAGCTTCATCGGCAGGCACGGGAGCAGGGGTCACGGATACGATTTCGGTGGAAGTAAAATCTTCAACTACGGTAACGTTTCCGCTGAGAGTAAAGGCAGGCGGGTCGTTTATTGCATTCACCTTTAGTGTAAAGGTTTTCGTGGCGATGTTGTTGGTGGGATAGCCATCGTTGGCTATGACGGTAAACTGCTGCTGACCATTGCCATTCGGAACCGCAGATATGGATACCTGACCCGTGGAGGGATTAATGGACACGTTGGCAAACGGCACAGAGGGTGGAGAAAGGCTGTAGGTAACCACCTGATAGGCTTCATGAGGTGGCACAGGAGCCGGAGTAATAGTAAGATAATGAGTGCCTGTAAAGTCTTCGTTAAAAGTAGAATTGCCGCTGATGGTGAAGTAAGGCGGAGTGTTGGGTTTCTGGGCTACTTTGAGCGCATTGATTTTGGCTTTACCTACTACATCTACAACTTTTACGTTTAGTACGGTATCCATAAGCCGGAAATTATGCGTGTAGGTATAGGCTGTTTTATATCCGGCAACGGCAATGATATCCAGGTCATTAATAACCAGGCTGTCTTCAACATATACATCAAAAATGCGCTGGCCGGGACTGGTTACTGTGCTTTGTTCGGCCCACATGAAGGTAACGGTGTAAAGGCCCGGCTGTGCTTTGAAATCATAGCGCAGGGTATTTGTGGTAGAGGTAGTGCGTTCCGAGCGATAAAGGGGTTCATCGTCTGTATTCAGAATGTCGCCAATACCGGAGTAATATTTAGCCGAGCTGGGGAGGGAATAAAGACGGTCAGATTCAAATACATCCCCGTTGACGGCAAAGTGGTACGAACCGCCACAATTAATATTAAGTGCAGTGAGGTAGGCACCTTCGTCAATAATGCCATCGCAGTCATTGTCTCTGCCATCCAGTAATTCAGGTGCACCCGGATAGACGCTTTTGCGCGTATCATCACAGTCGGTTTTGTTCCATGTCCATCCTATCCCTGGCTTGGAAACGGATAGTACCGAATCCAGCGGATTGCCGTAGTAGTCAAGATCACTGTCTCGGTACCAAACCAACGGCACAGTGGGACAATTTTCCCAAGCTGACTGGGGCGGATTAGCTGAGGTTGCGGCCCAGTCGCTCATCATATCCGGGCGATATAATACGATACGGTCAAGGCTGTAAAGTTGTGTGCGGCCGGAAATTTCAAGGGTATAAATACCAGGGAAGGGAAAGGTAACATATACTTCCCAGAAAGCGGATTCCCCGGCCCAGGTGTTGTATGTCCATACATTCAGATTATTTTGCCATTCTTTCCACCAACCACTTGCAGATCCCATCAACTGGCCATTTTTTTCAAAAGTGCAACCATGGTCAGGGAAACGCACCCATACGTCATTGTTGTGGGTATTTACGGTGCCGCCATTGCGTGTGCGGATTTTGAAACGGTATTTGCCCGGATTGTTAATCTTGAAATTGTAGGTAAGCAGCCCGTGTCCTTTTTCATTGAGGTATTCGGGCCCTGTCCATGTGTAGTAGCCCGAACCGGTATAGTTAGCATAGTTGGTTTCCAGCGTCCAGCCAGGCTCGGCAGGGGTAGCAGATTCTACTTCCATGATGAGCAACCCGTTTAGTTCCACAAAATATCCGCAGGTGCTGGTTGCCGTTCCTGTGCCGGTTAAAGGAATATTTACGGAAGGATTGCCTCCGGTATGATTGATGGTAAGGTTAGCATTTCTTGTACCTGAGGCCGAAGGAGTGAAGAATACGTTGAAGGTAGTGGAGGAACCCGGAGCGAGCGCCAGAGGTCCGGTAAAAGTATGGCTAAACTCCGAAGCATGGGAGCCACTGATAGCCACGGTGTTCACCGTCAGGTTTGCCACACCGGTATTCGTGAGAGTCACCGAAGCTGGGGACGAAGTGGTGCCGTTTTGGGTTGCAGGGAAAGTAATACTGGAAGGCGCTGCGATGAGCATCCCCTGCGTGACGGTGGCCGGAATAATTTCAATCGCGGAGACCTTGGCATTATTGACGCTGGCAATGAACTGAATATTCATTATCTGATCATTGACGGATACGGTGAAGGTGCGCACATAGGCATTGTACATGCCGGCAACGGAATACAGGTCAAGGTCATCAATAACTGTTACCCCTTCAATGAGTACATCAAAAATGCGTACCCCCGGATTACTGGCTCCGCTCCATATTTCTGAAAAATGCAATTTGACGGTGTAGGTGCCGTTGATTACGGGAATATTGTAAGCAAAGTTAGGTCCCCACCTTTCGGTTTGATAAAGGGTATCTTCAGTAGTGCCGTCTATAGGCTGAGAAGTGCTGCTGACGGAACCGGAATAGTTGGTGTAATAATTATCTTCTGAAAATACCTCTCCGGCTGCAGTGGTGTGCTGCATGCCACCGGCATTGATTCTTACAGCGGGTTGTGTGCTAAGTGCCTCACCGCTCAGATTAATGACGGAGGTGGCTCCATTGGTTGCGTTGTGGGTGACAGTAAGAGTAGCATTTTTAACGCCTGCAGAGGTCGGGCTGAAGATTACTGTAATTTGGAAAGAGTCACCAGGATTAACTACAAACGGCAGCGTGTGAGGATAACTTACCGCATAATTAAGGGAGGAGGATAAGGCAATGTTTTGAATGAGCAGGGCCTGTGTGCCACTGGTGTTGGTGCAAGTAATGGTTTTTGTGGAGGAATGTCCCAGTGGTAGTTGTCCGAACTGAAGAGACGAAGGAGAATAAGCCAGGGAGCCCTTGATGTAAGGAGTGCCGGTGGGTGTAGTTTCTCCGTACAGATAGAAAGCTTCCATGGAGTTTAGTTCGGGAGAGCCTCCTCTGTTTCCGCTTCCGGCAACGATATATACTCCATGATTATTTACAATAGCTTGTGTGCCATGCCGCCCCGTGTTCAAATCATCAAGGGTTCTCCAAGAAGAAGTATTGACATTGAGTGCTTCGGTTTGGGCATGTGCTGAACTTTGAGCCATGCTTTCGCCTCCGATGGCCAGAATTTCATCACCTAAGACGGCCACAGCACAGGCAGCCCGCTGTGTGGGTATGTCTCCCTCGGGTGAAGGCAGTGTGGTCCACGATTGGTCAAAAATGTCATACACATCGGTTTGTGCTACTGTAGTGGCAAAGGTGTTGCCGCCATAGCCGGACAGGCGTCCGCCAATAGCATAAATTTTATTGTCGTGCAAGGCCACCTGAAAGTGGTCACGAGCCCGGGGCGCATTCGGCAGAACCGTCCATGTATTGGTAACCGGATCAAATTTGTCCAGATAAGGCACCCACCCGGAAACATGACCATTGGTCAATCCGGAAACGATGTATATTTTGCCATTGTGTACTACAGCACCTGCAGAGCCTCTTCTGCGATTGGCCGGAATTTCAGGACCCACATGCCACGTGTTGGCCAGTGGGTCATAGATATAGATATTCGGGACAGGAGTTTCATTGGGATAATTGCCCGTGAAAGCGCATACGACATATATGAGACCATTGAGTTCCACAGCCTGAAAATGGTGTAATTGTATTGGAGGTGGAGCTCCGGTGCTCCATGTTTTTGTAGTGAAATCATAAATTTCAACGGGCTTGTTACCTCTGCCTCCCATGAGATAAAACTTATCGCCAGCCTGTACAAAGGCACACTCATGGCGAGCCGTGCAGGTATTGTTTGTATTAACATTCACCCAGTTGCCGGTGCTTTCTATGGGGTCAACGGCCAGAAAGTCCCATGTAGCCGAAAAAGGTGTGGAGCCTCTGGAAGTTGTGATGAAACCTACTGCCAGAACATTATTAAGCCAGGATGCGGGCACAGATAGGGGTGAGCCAAGACTGGTTTTAGCACCGCCATTGATAGAGTAAAAGGGCTGAACGGTATTGGTAGTGGGGTCAACCTGCAGATATAGGTTCACATGAGATGAACCCAGTATGGGAGCATTAAACATGGCGGAAACGGGTATCCCATTGATTTCCTTTACGATTTCAATCCCTCCGGCACCACCATTGGCTGCACATACGATTTTAAGATAGTTATCCTGATCACCTGTGCCTATAGACATACCCATAGAGCGGTAGTCAGATACGCTGATACCGGCAAAGGGAGCCATCACACGGCAACTCACTTCAAAGGCAAAGGGGAAGGCGCCTGTGTTCACACCGAACTGGTAAGCATATTTTTGGTTATTCAGGTTGCCCAGCGCATCACCAGCCGGTACATTATCAATAGTGAATTTATATGCGGCCCCGCCCACAGTCATGTTATCCATATCAAAAAGGTTCAGGTAGTCGTCTGTATAGTTGGTCATCATGCCGGTGAAGCCCCACCCTCCTATGCCTCCGTCATCCGTATTTTCAAAGGTATAGCGCACGGGGATGAAGGTGGAAAGTCCGTTGTAGGGATCCTGGGCAAACTTGTCCTGGGTGTCGGGGATGCCATCATTGTCATCATCCGGATCCAAGAGATTAGAAAGAAAGTCGTTATCAAAGTCGGCCGGCACGCTGGCCTGGGAGCATTTGTCGGTTCCGTTTTGGGTTTCATCTCCGTTTTTATAACCGTCACCGTCATCATCCAGCAGCATGCTCATCGGATCACCTGAGCAGGAAACAAAGTCATTAGGTTCAAAAACCACAATGTTATTGGCTCCGTACATTGCTACCCATATGGTGCCGGGGAAGATGTCATTATCACCCTGAGCGGTAACGTCCAGGGGTATGGAGCCGAAATTCTGAGCCAGCACCGTTTGTCCTCCCGGCACCAGAGCATTACCTGTCGCATTCAGTTTAAAGCGGTACATTTTCCCATTGAAAGCCACTGCCAACAGGTCACCTTTCATGGCATTGTTGAAGTTGGATGCTTTGTATTCGCACAGGCCATTGGTAGATGAGCAAATAGTGTTGAGGGATCCGTTTGATCCTGGGGGTATATAATTGCATTCTATGGGATTTTCCATACCCGCAGGTACAGGGCTCTGGGGATTGGAGGTGTTGAAGGTGATGTTGCGGTTAGCCCGCACCGGATTGGGAAAGCCTGCATAATAGCCTTGCCCGCTCACATAGTGCAACCCATCGCAGTAGGTAGTACCCGGTTCGCTGGGTTGAATGGTGCAGTTGATGGGCGGTCCGCCCCAGCCACCATTAGGTCCGTTATCAAAGCTGTACATTCTGCCAGCCTGGGTGATTACGATGTCATAGTTATTTCTCCATCCGGGTGAGTAAATGGTAACCGGGCCGCCGGGAACGAGCCGTGCCTGATTAAGACCGTCATTTCCACCAAACGGATCATTGATATCATTGCCGTTGGAGTCATTGGGACGAGTTTCATCATCCAGGGTGGGAAGGTCATAGGTTGTGTTTCCTATTGCATTGAGGTCAATTTTTAAGATGGCCGTGGAGTAGGCATATTCAGGCAGATAGGCAAAATTGTTGGAAGGGGCTCCCATGTTGGTGTTGCCTCCCTGGGCCATATAGAGCACATTATTTACCGCATCATAAGCCAGACCGTTGGGTGAATGATTTTCTTCGGAGCGAGGCAGTCCACGTACCAGGTCCAGCTTAATCCATTGGGTGCCGTCCCATGTAAGGCGTGAAATGATTCCGGAGTTGGTATCGAGATTTTTATCATTGTTGGTTGTGTTGCCACCCCCGATACGTGGGTCGCTGGAGGTAACATAAATGACCGGGTTGGTTGCCGTTCCTGCAACCACAATTCCGGTGACCTGGCGGGTGTTAACAGCCGGGTTGGGAGTGCCATCATCATTGTGGTTGGGTATTTGGGCAATCAGGTTAATTTCCTCAGTAGCCGTAACCTGATAGTTATTTGGGCCGTTACGAGTAATAGTATAGACCAATATTTTACCATATTGTTCGGCTACATACAGCCTTCCATCAGGGCCAAACTGCAAAGAGGTAGGCTTGGAAAGATTTCCCCCTTGTAGTGTGCTCACGCCAAAGCTCACTGTTTGGGCTTCGGCAGGCAAAAAAGCAAGAAGGGTAAACCAAGACAGGATGCAGACGACTCCGGCTCTCATGATTTCTCTTTTCATGTATGCTCTATTTTTTAGTATTATCATTTTACATGTACGATTTCCTTTTGTGAAAAAAGGACAGAGCAGGGACGTCAAAGAACAGGAAAAAACAGGGGCAGGCTGTTTGGATTGTCCTGTTCAATGTAATGTCCCCTTCCACGAATTGCAACTAAATTTTAGTTTTTTTAAACGTTAAAAATCACCCTCAGGGCAGGAGACAGGCGAGGCTTAAAGTTATGCGTTAAAAACAATACCGTTGGTGGCTGTGGGTAATTTTCTGAAAAATGTGGAAAACCCTTGCTGACAGCTTATTTCACAATTACCTCTTGAATAAGATTTGCCCCGGCATAGGTCTTATCAGTCCGATGATTTTAACACCAGATTCCCGCGGGTGTGTTGTTGCTTGATGTGTAAACAGCATGAAGCCTGAGGCTTATAATTGGCGGCAGACAAAAAAGCGAACTCTGATGAGTCAAGAAATTAAAATCAAATTAATCTGCAATGGATCTGCTATCTATGTAGGGTGGAGAAAATCAGGTGCGAACGGATCATGCGTTTGTTACATCGTTGTGGCAGGATTAATCCAAACTTCAAAAAAGTTCAGTTTTGGCAGCAAGACATTATGGATGTGGTACTTATTCATTAAGCCAGTGTTGACTTCCAGAAATGTAATCCACAGGCTATCGGATAACGTCCGGCAACGGACACTCTTGCGGGGATCTCATCTTATAGGGCTTTTTGAAATGAGGAGGATAACCATCTTCCTTGGATTAGTGTTTTTTGCGGCTTATTTTTTTCTCTGTTGCTATTACTGGAAAGAACGAGTCTTATTTACCGACACCGCTTATCAGCTTTTCAAGCTTGTAAATCTTGAAACGTTCAATGTGGAGGCAGGCCGGTATTCTGCCGTAGTGACGCAGCTGTTTACCTGGGCTGCGGTGAAGGCTGGCGCAGGATTAAGTGTGGTGGCATTTGTATTTTCCATTTCTTTCCCGCTGGTGTTCTTTGCGGCTTATTTGGTGGCGGTTTTTGCGTTTCGCAATGCTGCAGCCGGCTTAATGATTATTGTAACGCTCTGCCTGGGCATCAGGCAAAGTTTCTTCCATCCGGTCACCGAAACGCATCAGGCTTTGGTTTACTCGATACTCTTCTTCGCCTGGCTATATTCTGCCGAACCCCATCACCGCTTTGCCTACCACACCGGGGTCCGCCTGATGGTGGGGCTGGCAATTTTGTGTTTATGCTGGTTTTCCCACCCGGTTGCTTTTCCCGTGATAATGTTCATCCTTTTGTATTATGCCATTGATACAAAAAAGCCGGGAAGCATGGCGGTTTTCGGCTCCTTTATATTGACCGCTGTTGCCGGTGTGATAAAATTTTTAATCACCCCGTCAGCAAGCTATGAAGGGCAATTCCTTTCCCAGGTTGGGAGGTTTCCGGAATTGATTTTAAAGTATAATTCACTATACAGCGTTTGGTTTTACCGGCATTTGTTTTTAACGGTTTACTGGGTGCCGTTTCTGATGGTGATGGTTGCCGCGGGAGTTTGTATCTGCAGAAGAAACTATTGGAAAGCAGGATTCCTCGCAGCATGCTACTTTGGCTTTCTGCTATTCACCAACCTGATTTATAACACCGAAGATGCCCAGGTGATGATGGAGCGCTCCTACATGCCCCTGGCGCTTTTTGCTGCCGTTCCTTTTGTCCATGGTATTATGCAGGCAGGAAGAAAAATCAGGCTGCTGAAGCTCTCTCTGCTGGTCGTAATGGTAATTTACAGTTTGGCGGGCATCTTCAAGGCAGGGATCTTCTTTAATGACCGGCTGCAGTATATGCACATGTTTTTTAAACATATGGACGCCAGCCAATGCAAAAAGCTGGTAGTGAATTGGAATAACACCTCTCACGGCCTGATATATGTGCCCTGGGCTTTTGCCGTTGAAAGTCTGATGTACTCCAGCTTCACCGGTAAACAGCATAGCAAAACCGTTTACATTTCAATGGAAGATCATGAGGCGGAAACGGCCCGTCCCGAGTTGTTTCTCTTTGTTCATTTTAATCCGGTGTCAAGTATAAACGATCTGAATGGAAAGTATTTCTCCTTGCCCCCTCAGCCTTATTGCAGATGGAACAAGCCTTTGTTGTACAGTGAAGAATAACCGGCAGGCTAATAATCATCAAACCGGTACCCTTTCTTTCCAGGCCAATACAATATTCTCAGACGGTATTAATCCCGGAGATTGAAGTGAAAATCTAAAGCAAATCAGCCGGAGATTAATCCCGGCTGGTTCTCTTTGCTGATGCTTTGGAAGAGGACAAGGCTAGTTTTTCACTAGCTTTCCTTTGTAGGTCAATTGACTTCCGTCTTTTGATTTAACACGGAACTCATAAAAGTAAATTCCTGGAACCGCAGATTGTCCGCTGCCGGTAGCTTTCCATGGAATTGTATGTTCGCCAGCAACCTGATGTTCTTGCACTAAAGTGATAACCTCCTGTCCCAAGTAATTGTATACCGTTATTTTTACCTGTGCATCGTATGTCAGCACATAGCTGATCACTGTGTATTCTTCAAATGGATTGGGGAATGCCTGAACAGATTGTATGAAGTTATATGCCTCAGTGATTCC
>BPHB01000023.1 GCA_026003335.1 Chitinophagales bacterium
GGCACCGGCATCACGCTTGTTCCCCGGCTGATGGAACGATGGGGCTTTCGTAATTTGCATATAGTGGAAGAGCAGGCAAAACCCGACGGCAGCTTCCCCACAGTGAAGTACCCCAATCCGGAAGAAGCCGAAGCGCTCAAACTTGCCATTGACTTGGGCAAGCAAGTGAAAGCCGAGTTGATTTTAGCCAATGACCCTGACGCCGACCGGCTGGGCATTGCCGTTCCGGACGCAGCGGGAGAGTTTGTGCTGCTCAATGGCAATCAGACGGCCTGCCTCTTGCTTTATTATCTTGCCAAACACCGCAAGCAAAGCGATTTGCCCTACTATATCGTCAAAACCATCGTGAGCACTCCTCTCATGGAAAAAATAGCCGAAGCACACGGCATCCGCTGCTACGACACACTCACCGGCTTTAAGAACATAGCTGCCATCATGCGCGAAAAAGAAGGCTCTGAGCAGTTCCTGATGGCTGCAGAAGAAAGCTACGGCTATTTGATAGAGGACTTCGTGCGCGACAAAGACGGTATTTCTGCTTGCGCCATGATAGCCGAAGTAGCCGCTTGGGCCAAAGAGCATTACGGTAGCCTGCTGAAGCTGCTGTTGCATATCTACCTCGAACATGGGCTCTATTACGAGGCGTTGCTTTCCATCACCAAAGAGGGACTGGAAGGAAAAGAAGCTATAGCCCAAATGATGCGCAACTTTCGCGAGCAGCCCCCACAACAACTGGCGGGCAGCCCGGTGGTGGAAATACGCGACTATCAACAGGGCAAGCGCTTTCTTTTGAAGAAACAAGCAGAAGAAACGTTATCGATTCCGCGCTCCAATGTCCTGCAGTTTGTAACCGAAGACGGCAGCCTGGTGTCGGTACGCCCCTCCGGCACCGAACCCAAGATTAAGTTCTATTTCAGCGTATCGGCGGCACTCGCTTCTGTAGAAAATTATGCCGGCACACTCAAACGGCTGCAAGAGAAAATAAAACAGTTGCAACAAGAGTTGCTACAATAAAACGCAAAGAACACACAAAAAGGCACCCGAAGGTGTCTTTTCTTTTTCTGCCTAAAACAAAGACAGACCGCCGAAGCAGTCTGCCTTTGGGGTGTCTTAAAAGGATACTCTTTTAGTTTTTATCCCAGAAGAGTTTGACAGTAGGTATGTCATCTCCTCCTATCTTGTCTACGGCTGCTTGCCAGTTGGTAACATTAATATTCTGCTCTTGTACCGGATAGGGATAACGTACAGGTACAGTAGGCCACTGAGCACCGGCAGGAGCTACCAATGTGGGCGCATCAAAGAAACGCCAGTAAGTCCAGGCTTCCCAGCCACGGTTATACATAGCTACCCACATCTGCTCACCAATAGCGCTACGGGCATATCCGCCGACGAGTGTAGCTGCAAAAGACGCAGCTGTCGAAGCATCTACCCCCCAATATTCAGCTGAGGCAGTCACTGCATTTTCAAAGTGAGTAAGTGCTGTTCCTCCTACACTATAGCCGCGCTCAACAGCTTCAGCCAACAGGAACTCCACTTCTACATAGTCCAGCAATACATGCTCTGCATCCGGAGCTGTTACGATATCGCTTGGCTTTGAGAAAGTAGCATAGTTATTATTGTCACCGTATATTCCACCGGTATAGTTTCCATTTGCATCCTCTGTAAAATAGTAAGGTACGCGAGGGTCACTTTGTGCATTCATAAAATCAACCAAGGTATTGGCAGCTACAAAGTCTTTCCGTCCTGATTGTACCAAGTTATCCCACACGGGGTTGGTATTGGGTGGGTTGGAAAGATAACGGAAAGCGGCACGCTCTGCTTGGCTGGTAAATACTCCCTTGCTGACGGCGTCTTCCACAGCTGCTTGTGCATTGAAACCCGGCACGTCTGCCATCAACATGGCAATGCGAAGCTTCAAGCTGGCAGCAAACTTCTTCCAGTTGTTGATATCATCGCCATATATTAAGTCATAAGCGCCGAAGGCAGTATATCCATCGTCTAACTGGGCATAAGCGGCATCAATACGTGCCAGCAAGTCTTGAGCCACAGTATAGGCGTCGTCATACTTCGGCTGAGGGTTGTTGATGTCCATAGCCTCTGAGTAAGGGATATCGCCAAAAGTAAATACCAGCACATGCCATGCGTACACTTCCACCAATTCGGTGATGGCTTCACGGTTGGCACGTATTTTATCATTGGCAGTACCTGCAGCATAGGTCTCTTCCGCATACAAACGTTTGGCTTCCCGTAAATCCTTGATTACGTTCAAATAAATGGTGTTCCAGAAGTTTTGGGGAATATTACGGGTTGCCAAGTCGTAATTAGACTCATCAATGTAAGTAGTTTGCGCCCAATGTTGAGCCAGCAAACGGAAAATTCCGGAGTTTACGTTGGGGGTTGCCATTTGGTCGCTCAATGTACGTACCGCATTGGCAAACAGCGTCTCCGAAGGTACCTTAGAAGGCACCTTGGGGTTTTCATTTAGTTTGGTCAGGTCTTTACAACCATACGAGATGGTCAGTAAAAACAGGGCGACCAATGCCAATATTTTATTTGTTCTTTTCATAGAAATCAATCGTTTAGAATTGTACTTTCAAGTTGAAGCCGATATTACGAACCGTAGGATAAACCCCTACTTGGTAGCCTTGAATGTTACCGGCACTCATACCATCTTCCGGATCTGCATAAGGCAGGTTTTTGTGCAAGATAGCCAAGTTGCGTCCAACAATAGACAGAGACGCACCTTTTACGATACCCAAGCGAGAAGTGATTTTCTCAGGGAATCGATAGGTGAAGGCCACCTCACGCAGCTTGATGTAGCTGGCATCGTATATAAAACCTGCCGCAGGATTACGACGATAACCAAAAGTCCCGAAAGTTACAGCGCTGGCATACACATCGTTGGGTGATCCGTCAGGCTTCACACCCGGAAACAGCACCCCACCACCTTGTAATACGGGGTCGCGCACGGGGTTGCCTTTGTCGTTCAAGCCGGCAGTTTCGGGATACAGACCGGTAGCCATACCGTAATACAAGTCCAAAGAGAAGACATCACCACCCTGACGCATGTCAATCAAGGCACTCAATGATACGTTTTTGTAGGTAAAGGTGTTGGTCACACCGGCAATCCAATCAGGGTTCAAATTGCCGATAATTTCATTCGAGGTGGTAGTTCTTTCATAGTAGCCAGTAGTAGAATTGACTACCTTCTGACCATTGAGATATACGAAGTTAGACCCACGGATGGTACCATAGGGCTGTCCCAAGGCAGCGTTAACGCTCACACCACCTTGCATGGAAGCCAAAATGATGTTGTCGATACCGGGTGCCAACTCAATCACCTTGTTGCGGTTGCGGGTCCAGTTGGCAGATATTTTCCAAGTAAAGTTGTCGGTTCTTACAGGCTCACCAAAGAGCTGTACTTCCCATCCTTGGTTTTGTACATTACCGGCATTGATATAGGTAGAGCTGTAACCAGTAGTACGAGACACCTCAGCAGGGATAATCTGATCCAAGGTATTTTGTTTGTAGTAAGTTACATCGAACCCAATACGACCATCTGCAAAGATGGCTTCCAGACCTACCTCGTAGCTGCGGGTACGCTCAGGCTTCAAGTCAGGGTTGTTTTTCACGCTGGGTGCAGTAGCCAAAGCAGCATTGCCAAAAGGAGAGTTCACCAAGAAGTAGTCGCCTACTGAGTTGAAGGGAGCAGTATTACCTACTTCGGCATAGTTGGCACGCAGCTTGGCACCGGTCAACCAGTCGAAATCCAACAACTCAGAGAACACAAAGCTAAAAGAGGCAGAGGGGTAATAATACACGTTCTTACCTTTGGGCAAAGTAGAAGACTCATCACGACGGGCAGTCAGGTCCAAGAACAAGAAGTTGTCGTACCCTAAAGTTGCGCCTGCATAGACACCATTTACCTGTATATCCGAGAAACCTTCAGAAGGTGCCTGCAGCGGGTTGGCAGAGTTAGACAAAGCAAACAAGCCGGGGATTACCAGCCCGCCATTGGTAGCCGCATAAATGGACTCAACCGTCGTGCGGCGGATGTTTACGCCAAACAAACCTTTCACAGTAAGTGCACCAAATTCTTTATTGGCACGCGCCAAGAAGTCATAGTTGGTTTCACGATAACGGCGGTTGAAGCGAGAGTAGGAAGATACACCTACCGAACCTACATCTTTCCGCTCTTCTTGTTGCTCATCATAAGCATCCAAAGAAGCACGGGCTTGCAGGTTCAACCAGTCGGTAGCTTTGTAGTCCAACTGAGCATAGCTCAAAGTACGTACGCGGCTATCGTTTTCATAGTTGCGATAACGCACGAAATAGGGGTTGTCCCAATAGATAGGCACTAAGCTGGAGGGATCAGCCCAGTTCCAAGTAACGTTTTTCTCTCCTGAACGGAAGAAAGCATCTTCCAACTCTTTCAAGTCTACATTTACTGCCCACCATTGACGGAAGTTGGTCATCATGTTGTTGTCATCATAACCAGTTCCGTAACGTCCTTTACCTTTCACGGTAGTCAGGTTCACGGAAGCAGTAGCAGTCAAACGGTTCGTTACGTTGTAAGCAGCTGCGAAGTTGGCATAGTTCTTTTTCAGCTCGCTATTGGGCAGCACACCGGTTTCATCGGTACGGGTGTAGCCGAGTTTATACCAGCCTTTGTCAGAACCACCATTGATCATGATGTTGTTATTGGTCTGTACAGGCTTTTGCAAGAAATATTCAGGACCATTCTTGGCAGCCACCCAAGGCTTAGGCTTCTGATAGTTAGGAGAAGAGGGGTCAAAAGCTTCCCAGTCATACACCATCAAGTTGGGGTCGAAGGGTGCACCATAAGAGGCATCTTCTGAAGTGGGCGATACCAAATCAGGATTGCCATCGCCATCTACATCACGATACAAGAAGAAGCCGCTCGGGTCTTCGTAATAAGGACCATATCCTTGTCCGTATTTCTTTTGATAGGTAGGGAAGGTTGACTTGATGATGCTACCGAAAGTAACGCCGGTATTCACAGTGATACCCAAACCTTTTTTGCCTTTTTTGGTTGTAATCATTACCACACCGTTGGCTGCACGAGAGCCATAGAGAGCAGTCGCAGCAGGACCTTTCAGTACGGTAATCGACTCGATGTCGTCGGGGTTGATGTCGGCAGCGGCGTTACCGTAGTCATAACCACCACGGCCGGTTTGTTGGTTTGAGGAGTTGGGCGTTGAGTTGTCAACCGGCACACCATCGATAACAAACAAAGCCTGGTTGTTACCGGTAATGGACTTAAAGCCACGAACCACCACGTTGGTAGAACCACCCATGTTGTTGTTGCGGCGAATTTCCACACCGGCAACGCGTCCGGAAAGGGCATTGGTAATGTTGTTGTCGCGTGCTTGTGAGATTTGGCTGCCATCTACTGTCTGAGCAGCATAAGGCAATTCGTTTTTGGTACGCTCGATACCATAGGCAGTAACCACTACCTCACCTAAGCTCATTGGCTTCAAAGCCACCGATACGGAGGTTTGGTTACCCACGGCAATCTCTGCCTCTTGGTAACCTACAAAAGAAACTACCAATGTAGCGCCTTCGGGCACCACCAAGGTAAAGCTTCCGTTTTCGTCGGTGACTGTACCGACCGAAGGATTACCCTTCACAAATACTGTTGCTCCGGGCAGGGGTTGTCCCTGGTCATCCTTGACAGTACCGGAGATTGTTCTGTCTTGTGCGAAGGCAACAACGCCCCACAGCATCAAGACCAAGAACAATAACTTGGAGTACATTTTTTGGACCATATTTTGTTATGTTTTGGTTGATGATGCCCAAATATATCGATTCACTTTCTAAAAAAAAAAAGAACCACACCACATTTTTTTAATCTATCTGTGGCTTCCAAAAGAAAAAAACTCATTGTCAATCACTTATTTTTCGGCTTTATAATAAGACAAAAACAAGATTTTGTTAAATAAAAGTAAGACAGTCTCTCAAGCAAGTATTTCCTTGGCTACACGTTCATGAGAGAAGTACGCTTCCGCATTTTGCCTGCCGAGATACCAAACATCATTTTGAAACGGCGGCAGAAGTAAGCTGTATCTTTGTAGCCCACTTCGCGCCCTATCTCCCGGATACTCTTTTTGGTTGTGCGCAGCAGCTCTACCGCCTTCTCCATACGCTGATACTCAATGTAATCTTGGGGGTTGATACCCATCATGGCTTTGAAGTACTGCCCCACATAGTCTTCCGATATATTGGCAACGCTTGCCAGCACTTTATTAGACAAGTCTCCGGACAAATAGTTTTTAATGTAGTTAAGTATGTCTATCAGACGCGGGTCTTTGAAGTAGTTCATATTGGTAGCCAACTTCTCCATGAACAGGTTGTTGGCAACGATATAACGCAAAATGCCGATGACCAACTCTTCTGTTTTGTTTTTCAGCATGCGTTCTTTGCCTATCTCGCGCCCAAACTCTTCCTGCAAGATGCCTTCTATCAGTTGGCGCAGACGGGCCTCACCCGAAATGATGAAGGGGGGAATATCAAGGTTTGCAAAAAAGCTCACGGCATCGAAGATACGGGCTGAAAAGGTAATGTAGCTAAAACTATCTTCAAGCCGGGGATACAGCGCTCCGTCTTGAACAGACAAGAAAAACTCATCGCGACGGGCTAAATAGTCTTCATACGTCAGCTCTTCGGCGCCTTCTCCTTTGCCATATGCGATATATGCCTGCTTGCCGGCAGGAATGAAAAGGATATCGCCCTCCTGTGCTTCAATCAGCTCCTCGCCTATGCGCAGCGATATATCGCCCTTATGCAGCAAAAAGAGGGCATTGTCCACATCACAAAAATTTTTGATGACAAAGGGTCGCTGTATTTGCACATAGCGTGCCCGGAGAAATTTAATATCCAAAGCTTCAATGACCTTTTGAAAGTCGGAGTTCATGGCTGCCTTTCTTGTTTTTATCCTAAAACTTCTTAATAAGCAAACATAGCAAAAAAGATGCAAAAGAAAAAGGCAAAGTAGATATTTTTTATACTACCTTGCCTTTTGTGTTAAAAACACAAGCAATCACTTTCACTATTTCAAGATATTGCGTGCAATCACTATTTTCTGTATTTCGGAAGTACCTTCGTAAATTTGTGTAATTTTGGCATCACGCATCAAACGCTCTACGTGGTACTCTTTCACGTAGCCATAGCCACCATGGATTTGCACGGCTTCGGTGGTTACCCACATAGCCACTTCCGAGGCATACAATTTGGCAGTAGCAGCTGCCAAGGCATAGTCTTCGCCAATATCCTTCAAATAAGCGGCTTTATACACCAGCAGGCGTGCTGCTTCTATCTTGGCATACATTTCTGCCAGCTTGAACTGAATGGCCTGCAGCTCGCAAATAGGGCGACCAAAAGCTTTGCGCTCTTTTGAATACTGCAGAGCCAGCTCATAAGCACCGGCGGCAATACCCAGTGCTTGGGCAGCGATGCCTATACGCCCGCCATTCAGGGTTTGCATGGCAAACTTAAAGCCAAAACCATCTTCGCCTATGCGGTTTTCTTTGGGCACCTTCACATCGGTAAACATCAAAGAATGGGTATCGGAACCACGAATTCCCATCTTGTCTTCTTTTTTACCGATGGTGAAGCCCTCCATTCCTTTCTCCACGATAAGGGCATTGATGCCGCGGTGCCCTTTTTCCGGATGGGTTTGGGCTATTACAATGTAGGTAGAGGCAGAGCTGCCGTTGGTAATCCAGTTTTTGGTACCATTCAGCAGATAATAGTCACCCTTATCTTCGGCGGTGGTGCGCTGCGAAGTGGCATCCGAGCCGGCTTCCGGTTCGGAAAGACAAAAAGCCCCAATTTTTTCACCTTTTGCCAAAGGCACCAGATACTTCTGCTTCTGTTCTTCGGTACCGAACTTTTCCAGCCCCCAGCATACCAGTGAGTTGTTCACTGACATACACACCGAGGCGGAGGCATCGATTTTGGATATCTCTTCCATAGCCAAGACATAAGAGATGGTGTCCATGCCACCCCCGCCATATTTGGGGTCCACCATCATGCCCATAAAGCCCAACTCGCCCATTTTCTTGATTTGCTCGGCGGGAAAGATTTGGTGTGTATCACGCTCGATGACGCCGGGCAGCAGCTCACGCTGCGCAAACTCGCGTGCTGCACGTTGCACTTCCAAGTGCTCTTCCGACAAACGGAAGCTGGGTCCTTCGGTCATTACCTGTGTCATGATTTTTTATTTTAAAGTTTCTGTATGTAAACGAAGCGTTTGAAACAAATGTTTATACCAGCATGCGCAGAGGCTCTTCCAAGTTGGCTTTCAGGGTTTGTAAGAAAGCCGCTCCTACCGCTCCATCCACTACGCGATGGTCGCAAGAGAGGGTTACCTTCATGATGTGGGCTACTTGAATTTCGCCATCAATAACTACCGGTTGCTGCTGAATGCTACCCACTGCCAAGATGCAGGCGTTGGGCGGGTTGATGATGGCGGTGAATTCTTCGATGCCAAACATGCCTAAGTTAGACACACTGAAAGTAGAGCCTTCCCAGTCGGCGGGTTGTAGTTTGCGGTTTTTGGCTTTTTCTGCCAACTCTTTGGTTTCTTGTGCTATCTGCGACAGGGATTTTTGGTTGGCATATCGAATCACAGGCACCACCAGCCCTTCGGGCACCGCTACTGCCACACCTATGTGGGCATGTTTGTGGTAACGTATTTTATCGCCCAGCCAAGCGGCGTTTACTTCCGGATGTTTGAGCAGCGCCATGGCGGTTGCTTTCACCACCAAGTCGTTGAACGATATTTTCACCGGCGACATCTCGTTCATCTGCTTACGCGCCGCCATAGCTTTATCCATATTGATGGACACGGTCAGATAGAAGTGCGGGGCAGTAAATTTGCTTTCCGACAGACGGCGGGCGATGGTCTTGCGCATCTGGCTGACGGCCACCTCTTCATATTCACTTTCGGGCATAGATGCCGGCACACTTGCCGCCGTGCTTGCAGTATC
>BPHB01000024.1 GCA_026003335.1 Chitinophagales bacterium
AGCGGCTTCTATTTGACAGAAGCCGCCTATAGCTGTTGTTTGCCGCTAATGAGGCTTTACAGGGATTCTACGAAAGCAAGCAGCTTTTCCCGTTCGCTTTTAGGAAGTTTCATGTAAAACTGTTTGGAATATTCGGCTTCACCGCCATGCCACAGAATGGCTTCTTCGATGGTGCGTGCGCGCCCATCATGAAGAAAGGTAGCCTGCGGATTGACAACCTGAGTAAGACCAATGCCCCATAAAGGCGGGGTGCGCCACTCTCTACCACTTGCTTTACCTTCGGGGCGATGATCGGCAAGGTCTTCGCCCATGTCGTGTAGTAGCAGGTCTGTGTAGGGGTGAATGGTTTGGTAGGCGAGCTCCCGGATGGGGTGGGGACCGGTGTGCAGGGTTGGTACATGACAGGCATTACAGCGGGCTTCGAAAAACAACAAGCGTCCCTGTTTTACTTTATTTGAATTTTGATTGCGGGGAGCCGGCACGCCTAAGGTCTGGAAGTAAAAGGTGAATAATTCCAACTCCTCGTTTGAAATATCCATTTTTTCGTCACCACCACAGTTGTTTTGTCCTGTGCAGTTTTCTTCCGGGAAGAGGGGATTGCTAAGCCCCATGTCGTTGTGGGCAGCGGCAGCAGACTGCTGCAGAGCCGATGGCTGGGCGGCTTTCCACCCGAAACGCCCCAAGCGGATGCTTTGTTGTTGCTTGTCCCATACCCAGTTGGGGCGTCCGCTGATACCATCACCATTGCGGTCGTTTTCATCTGCCAATGCCAGTATTTCCTCTTCGGGTACGGCTTCGAGCAGGCCGAGACCATAAACTGCTTGTGCCATACGCGGAGAAATACGGGTAGAGGCAGGCAATGGTATATAGCTATCTTGAATGCCGTATTGTAGTTCACGTATTTTGGTTTCCATGCCATCGGCAAAGCGTACAATCTTCTCCCTTTCCTCTATCGAGATTTTGCCTTCCGGAGTAAAACCAAAGACAGCTTTGGTTTGTAATTGGTTGCCAAAACCGGGGAGCTCCTCACTGCTTTCGGTACCTAAACGCAAGAGCAGCCCGGATGAGGGGTCGCCGGAATAAGCGGGCACGGCACTTTTTCCGTTGCGTATATGGCAGCTCTCACAAGCATTTTGGTTGAAAATGGGGCCCAAGCCTCCAAATCGTTCTGCCGGCTCGGTTACAAACTGTTGAGCAAACATAGCGTCAGCTTCTAAATGCTTTTGCAAGCCATCTTTATTTAAATTAGCAAGGGGGAGGGTATAGGCATCCGGACCGGTGCTGAATACGGTGGTTTCGCCGCCGGCATAGGTCCAATTGTTTTCTTGTGGTTCTACAGAAGAGTGACAGGCAGCCAAACTGATGCCCACGGATGCAATAAGAAAGCGGACAGTTGAAAGGATTTTCATCGTCGTGATGTTTTTTGCTTAATGACACCAAAAAGAAGCCGGGAGGGGTGCCCTCCCGGTTTTTACTTGATGCTGTTTATCAGCGGCAGCACTTCGCCTTCGATGAGGTCTTGCAGGTCGCGTACGCTCTGTTGGGCTTTTTGAACTTCGGCGCGATGTGAAAATACCGCTTCTGAAAATGTGCCGGGTATTGCTTCTATGTCGTCGATGGCTTTTTGAATGTGTTCTTTGAGCCGGGTGTCCAGAGAGGCATCCAATGAGCTGACCAGGGCAGAAAGACTGTTGGCTGTGTCACCTTCGCCTTCATATTGCCCCAGGTAAATGTTCTGAATGCTTCGCATGTTATTGGCAAAGTCATTCTTGGAGTTGGCGCTAAAGCGCGACTCTTCCAGAGTTAAGTCTTTTTGGCTGAAAGGCTCATTGATTTTTCCATTGGCTACCTCATCAGCAATCACGCCTAAGGCACTTACGATTTCTTCCAATGCTGCTTTTTGGCTTACATACACCTTGCTGCCTTTGCCGGCATTGATAACATTCGATATATAATTTCCACCTTCAGGGCTCCATAGCTCATACAGACGAGCTGCATCTTGGGCAAGTGCTCCGGCACATGCTTCAAGGTATTCAAATTCCCGATCGCTGAAGTCGGCAACTGTTTTTTTACCGTCTTCGCCCCATAGTAAATATTCAATGGTATGAAAGCCTTTCAGAGTCCCCTCTTGTTGTTGTAGAAATTCCACAGTGATTGTATGTGAACTATTGAGTACCGCTTGCAGGTCGCTTACGTTAACAGGCCATGAGTCCAGGGAAGGGTCTAAACCTTCTTGGTCAACAGGACCAAACAAAAAGCCTTCGGATTGCTCCCATGGACTACGGGCTTCTCGCCATGCTTGACGGGCAAGCTCTAAGTGAGCTTCAATGGGGACTTGTCGAAGCAGGACAGTGGTCTCTTGCAATTTAGCAGCTTTTTGGCTCAGGTCTTGGTAGGTATTCAAAATAACTTGTGCGGTGGTTGTGAGTACCGGCTCGTGGTTCATTGACGGCTGCGGGTCGTTTGAGCTACTCTTGCATGCGCTCAGAAGCAGCACGGCAATAGCTGCGAAAAGGGAAATCTTTCTTCTCATGATTTTAGTAAATTTTAGGTGAAACAAGATTTAGTTGAAGATTTATTATTTATTAAAAGTCGAATCCTAAACCGGCAGCAAAGGTATTTTCATGTTCTCCGCTGCCCAGTATTCGCCAAGCATAGTGGGCTTTGAGCACCACTGTCGGCAGGGGGAAATAATTGATACCGGCAGTTAACACTTTTCTCTCGTAACGTGGATTGTCTGAGATGTTTCCTTCTGTTTTGAACATAGAGTCATACCATTCGGCACGGGAAAACAGATACAATTGTTTGTCTTGAATGCCCAAGGGGAAAAAGATATCGTAAGCATATTCTATGTAAGCACCGGCAGCTTCGGCACCAACGGGTGTTCGCTTTACTCCTAAGTTATTCGATAAATTGCGGTTGGCTTCACTTAAGGCCTCACTGTTTTGCAAATGTCCCCATACGCCATAAGCTCGTGCCCGCCATGGGTGTTGTTCTATTGTAAAGTGTACATCACCATACAAGAGCCAGGCGGGCAGGTCAAAGTCGTCCTTGGGGCGGTTGTTGGTATTTCCGGCATATAAGGATATTCCTATTTCGCTATCTTTGGCAAAGATGTAATCCAAGCGCAAGGCGGTGGCCAGGTGGTCTGCGTTAATTTTTTCGAAACGTTTCTGGTAACCACGCCTTATCCAATTTGCAGAGCTGAAACCACTATTGTCTAAACCACTTACCCAATAAAGCTTATAGGCAAGTTTAGGATAGGAGGAGGAGCTTAGCGCTATATCACCGCTGAGCTCAATGCCAGTTTCATACCACCCAAGGGGTAAGATGGTGTTTTCTACTTCGGAGCGGTAAGCTGTGAAGTACTCTCTGGGCTGGTCTTGTTTGGAGGCATTGCCCATATAAAAGCGCATCTTTCCTAAGCGTACGTTGAGCCATGGATGTATTTTGAACAGGACATTGATTTGCTCTAAAATGACCTGTCCGCCTTTTTCTATCTTTTCTTCAAATTCGCCAAACTCTTCTAATGGGTCAAAAGACATAGTGGAGCCGGTGCCGCCGTGTTCAAATTCAATCTCTGCTTTGAACTGCACCCTGTCATTGAAATCATAATACACATAGGTATTTAGACGCTCCGGGTCAATGGCATTGCGTTTGTCTTTCCATGTGTCCCAATCAAAAGCATAATAATTCACTACGCCGTAGGCGCTTAGGCGTAGTCGTTTCATGAGGCTTTCGACTGTGGCCGGTGATGCGGCCCCCCGGGAATCCGAGGAAACGGTCTGTTGTCCCTTGGCCGGTTGTAACACAAGCAGCCCGCCCAATAGACCAATCAGATAGTAGGCAAGGTGTCGATTCATGATAGTTACAAATTGCAATTGATGTTTTAACAGTATTTTTATTTAGACTAAATTTAAATATTTGGGACAAATATAAAACGAAAAAAGTTATTAATTCAACTTGTTGGAAACAGTTTTGTGCGAGGGTAAAGCAGTTTGTCCTTAGACTTAGAATCTTTTGTTGCAATGTCTGTCGATTGCAGAAGCGTTTTAAAAAAGTGTTTGTAATTCTGCGAAATATATACGCAGATGCAGAAAAGGGGAAGTATCTTGCCGCTTAGTCAGGAAAAGACAAAACATGAAAACATTTAAAAAGAGCATGATGATTTTGGGCGTTTTAATAGCAGTTCTGTTGCTTAGTGGCATTGCATTTTTATATACAAAGCCTTTTGGGGCGCATCCGGCGGGGGAGCGTTTAAAGCGCATCGAGCGCTCGCCGCACTATAAGGTAGGCGCCTTTCATAACTTAGAGCCTACCCCCATGCTGACCGAAGGAACCGGTTATGTAGAGGTGCTTTATGACTTTTTCGCGGGGGCAAAGCCCAAAGAACCACAGGAGCCGCTCCCTCACCAAAAAACAGACTTGATGGCGCTTGAGCCTCATGAAAATGTGTTGGTGTGGATGGGACATTCTTCTTATTTCATACAGCTGGATGGTGTGAAAATACTGGTGGACCCCGTATTTAGTGGCAATGCTTCGCCGGTGTCTTTTACCACCAAGGCTTATGCGGGCAGCGATGTTTATACGCCGGAGGATATGCCTGCTATCGATTATTTGTTTATTACCCATGACCATTGGGACCACCTGGATTACCCTACCATGCGCCGTTTGCGCAATAAGGTTAAGAAGGTGATCTGCGGGCTTGGGGTTGGGGCGCACCTGGAGCGATGGGGGTATGCACCCGAAAGTATCATAGAGCAAGACTGGTATGAAAGCTTCAAGCCCAAGGCAGGTTGGGAGATACATACTCTGCCGGCACGGCATTTTTCGGGCAGAGGAATAAAACGTAATCGGACTTTGTGGGTGTCGTTTGCGCTTATTTCGCCTGTGGCGCGCATTTACATGGGGGGCGACAGCGGATATGGAAAACACTTCCTTGACATAGGCGAGCGTTACGGCCCTTTCGATTTAGCTATTCTTGAAAACGGGCAATATGATGTTCGTTGGAAGTATATACACATGTTGCCGGGTGAGCAATTGCAAGCAGCAAAGGCACTCCGGGCGTATACTTTACTGCCGGTGCACTCCTCGAAGTTTACGCTTGCCACTCACGATTGGGACGAACCTCTCAAAAAAATTGTAGAAAACCAAGAAAAAAGCGTGCGCGTCATCACGCCCATGATAGGAGAAAAGGTAAATCTTGACGACCGGCAGCAAACATTTAAACGCTGGTGGGAATAGGGAGATGTGGCTTCTGCTCTGCTGGAGGATTTTCATCTTTCAGCCATGTTGGTTCATTATTTTTTACCACAGAGAGCACAGGGAGGCACAGAGGAAAATTATTGTGTATTGTCTGTGTTCCTCTGTGCGCTCTGTGGTTTATTTTTTGGCATTGTTTATTAAGTAAGTATTATTGTGCGGTACATAAATCCGGTGGGTTTTCATCTGTCAGCCATACTATTGTTGGTTTACACAAAAATGCCCCACGCTTTCACCCACCTGAGGCAAAACCTTTGTTAATGGCTGTCATTCTCTTCATTTTTGTTGTTTAAGTCGTCTAATATATTGTTGAATGTAGGTTCATCAAATTGAATTCCCAGCACAAAACCTTGTTCGGCGCAGGCCACTACAACTTCCTTCCATAAGTCTTGCGGACTTAGGGGACAATTACGTAAAAATGATTTTCCTGTTGGGTATTTTGAAAGCTGAAATGTTGGGTTATTCAATTCTATAAATAATCTTTCAAATCCAGCGTTGCCACAACTTAATTTACACGGAACAAAACTAAAATAATTACTGTCGTCCCAATACGTTTTACTATGATAAACTTTATTGTTATTTTTAATTGTTGGTGGTTTCAAATATTCATTTATTTGCTCTAAAACTTCTTCTCTATACACTTGAGAATAATTCATTCCTCCTGTCTTTTGAATGCTTTCTGAAGGATTGCCATTTTTAACTACAAATACAGTGTCAATGTAAAATTTGTTTAATGAAGGTACAACCGTTCCGAATAGAATTAGGTCATCTGGTTTAAGTCTGGTTAACTGTCCTTTTTGTTTGCAACCACAATATTTGAAATCTTTTCCATAAACGTAAGGGTCTGTATTGTGTACTCCTCTAATGACAGTTGAATGAAATGGTTTATGCACTCCATTTGGAAATCTACGGTAATCAACCTTTTGTTTTCTTTCGTTTTTTGGAAACGGCGTAAAGAATGAGTTCCCTTCCCACTCTCCCCAAAAGTATAAGGTGGTATATTTAGGCATTGTATCATTTAAATCATTTATATAATAACCATTTATTTGAATGAACTTTCTGTAATGAACTTCATCATTATTCCATTCACGGACAATTTGATTTCCAATTTCTATATATCCTTTTCCTAATTTAAAAGGCTTTTGACGCCCAGGGTGATTGAGTTGAACTTTCATATTATGTGCCTATTTAATTTTTGTTAATCTTTAGAAGTTGTATAACTTCATTGAAAGAACCAACACTTGGTTAGACGCTTTCAAGGCGATTTTAATCCGTTTTGAAACCAAAAATGAAGCTTGGAAATCCTTGTGGTTATTGGCTTTTACTATAATTTTACTCAGAAAATTTCAAACAACTTCGTTAGGGTAAATATGGTGCATGCAACCATTGAGGATGAACCTTTGTTGTTTTATAACCCTACTGGGTGGCTCCCACTCACCCCAGAAAACAAGCTCAGTCTCTTTTAGTTCGTTATTATCGACATAGCTACCCTTTCTAAGCATAAATTTTCTTTTGGGCGCGCTTATTCCAAGACTTGTGATTTGGATTGCCTTTGTCATAGCCATGTTCGCCACCCGGGTGTGTGAATTGTACTATTTTAGGCATAATTCACCAATTTCATTTTTTTGCTTGTCAGAAATTGTACCAAATGGTGTATTCGCTGCTTGCCCGAATACTACTTTTACTTTTTTCTTATTATTCAACGTATATTCAAACAACTCAACTCGATAAGGCTTCTTTCTGGGGGTTCCATCTTTTTTATATTTAAATTCGATTAGTAGTTGCCCTTGTGAGTTAGGTTTAAAAGCATCTTTGAATAATTTTATGGGAATTGAAACAAAAATTATATCCGGTTGCAATTCGTTAACAAGTTGTTTCCATATTTCAAACCCATCAGTGAATAACAATTTTTGTGTTTCAGGGCTAAGTTTACTCCAAGTTGGGTTTGTGGCTAATGGCGAGCAAATATCTGTGTGTAATGCTATATTTGAGTATCCTTTTTTTTGATAATATGATGCTGTTGCTCCATTTAAAATAGGCTCAAAACAAGAAAACCACTGCAATGGTTTGTGCTCAAAATATGGGTTTAATGCTTTAATTAAATTCCTTTGTTTCGAGCACCATTTTGGGAATCGTATGAATGAAAAAGGCTCTTCTTTATTTAGCCGAAATTCATTGTCTGATGGATTTTTACCTACAGTAATAATTTTTAATTCCGATTTCTGATAGGCATCTAAGTCTCCAAAATACAATATGGGTAAACTGGGTTTTACTACCTCTCTTTCATTTTTGTGTTTGTCAAAATAATCCAGTGTCTTTGTGAGTAAATTATCGCTTATCATTCTTGTTCAATTTAATTGGCTACGACGGAAAAGTATTTATGAAGGGCAGAATTAAGTAGTATTTTATCCCTCCGTACTAAGTTTACTAAATAGCACTAACCTGCAAGTTAGCTCTTTTGCCTTGCCATGTTGGGCGGCAATGTTTGTTTTTATTTTATTTAGTCGCTGTTATATACAATATTGCTTCAATAAGAGTATATCAACACCAAATAATATATTTTATCTTGAAAATACAAACCTTTGCAATGTATTTTGAGTCAGAAAAATGAACTTTCAGGCTGTTTTTGCTTCGAATACTACCGGTGTTTACGTCCGTGCCCGGCTAAGAGGGGACGGGCTTCCCT